>CAYNBI010000014.1:0-50570 GCA_964395315.1 uncultured Chromatiaceae bacterium
GTGGGCCTCCGAGCAGGGACTCAACCGCTCACGGCACCTGGGCGGGCCGACGCATCGGTCCGCCGCCGGCGCCCCGGCCCGCCACGCGGCAGGCCATGATCCGCGCGGCCGAGCGCGAATGGGCCTACTTCGGGCGACAGAACGTCATCTACACCGAGAACAACGAGAGCATTCCCCACGTCGGCCTGTGGGAGGACGACGACGCCGGCCGTATCTCCCGCGTCGGCCTGTATTGGCAGGCTGTGGGCAAACCGGGCCTCAGCGGCCGCCATTGCCAGGAGCCCTGGTCCGCCGCCTTCATGAGCTGGCTGATGCAGTCGGCCGGCGTCCCGGAGTACCAGTTTCCCCCCGCCGCGGCCCACTGGGTCTACCTTTCCGACATCATCGACTGGTCCGCTTCGCCGGGGCGCTACTTCGTACCGCGCGCCATCGGCGCTTACCGCCCGCAGCCGGGGGACGTCATCTGCGCCAGCAAGGAGATCTCCCGCGCCAGCGCCATGGCCGGTCAGCTGCCGCCTTGGGCCCTGAGCAACGCGCGCATGCACTGCGACCTCGTCGTCAAGGCGGACGGGCGCGCACTCGAGGCCATCGGCGGCAACGTCAGGAACGCGGTCTCGCGCAGCGTCCTCGAGCTCGACGGCAACGGCCACCTGCAGCCGGTCGCGAGCCGACCCTGGGTGCTCGTGCTGGAGAACCGGCTGTAACGGTCGGCCAGTCGTTCTCAGGGCGCCAGCGGGGCGGCATCGAGCGCCCGACGCAGCGCCGCCTCGACCCGCCCCGGATCCACCGGAAAGGCAATCGCCTCGAACACCGGAAAGCGCGAGAGCAGGCCGTCCAGCTTGTGGCGGAACTCGGCCTGGTAGAAGACGATGACCTTGACCTCGGGATGCCGCTGCAGCCGGGCCATCAGGGTCTCGAGGTTGCTGGTGCGGTCGCGGAAGTCCGATTGGAAGTTGTACTCGGCGACGATCAGGTCCGGTATCTGCTTTTTGAGGTAGGCCTGGGCCTTGCGCTGGGAGCTCACGAGTTCGGTCTGAAAGCCCAGACGCCTGTAGAGCGGTGCGAGATTGGGGTAGCCCCCGAGCTCTATGATGGCGAGCAGGCGGGGAGGAGAACTGGTCATCAAGCTCGACCCGACGTATGCGCAAACAAGCTCAAGCCCCGCACAGACAGACGTCACCCATGCACGGGATGCTCAGGCGAACACGACCCAGGTGGTTGCGATGTACTTCACCCCCGCCTCGAGCCTCGCGGCCCGGTGCTCGTGGGTCCAGAAGGGCGGGAACAGGATCAGCGTGCCCCGCTCGGGACGGACGCTGACATCTTGGTACAGGAACTGGGTCTCGCCGCCGGGGCCCGGAACGTCATTGAGATACCACAGTGCCACCAACTGACGCTGGCTAAATTCGTGGCTGCCGCCGTCGATGTGCCAATGGTAGAACTCTCCCGGCAGGTAGCGCTGGACCTGATATCCCATGTCCTTGAAGGGCCCCTTGAAGTAGGGGAAGGTCTCCCGGAACTCCCGCAACGCCGCTGCCAGAGATCGGAACAGCATGTCGTCTACATCCTTCCACTCCGGCTTGTTGCTCACCACCAGGTCCGTGGTTGCCTTGATGCTGCGATCCTGGGTCTGGATCTGGCCGATGCGTCCCTCGTACTGATGCTCCGGATGGGCCTCGAAGCGCTCGACGACCTCGTCGCAGAACGCGGGCGGCAGGGCGAGCGCGCGCTCGAAGATGAAGCTCCCGGGCTTGACCTCCCGGATGGTGGAGAGGGGTGTGATCTCGCGTTCGGCGGCGGCACGCATGGGCTTGGTCGTCCTGGAGGGCGCTATGGGGTTGACGTATTGTCCCGATGCGGGCACCCGTGGGTCAACGACTCCATGCACTCGACCGATGTGACGCCGAGCATCGATAATGGGGCTTCCGCGCAAACTGCGCATGACATCATGGCCGGGGAGGTCTCGAGCTTGCGCTGCCGAACGAGGATGCCAACCAGGATCCTGGCGCCCCTGCGTCAGCAACTACGCCGCTCATTCCCGGCAGGCGGCTGAGGACCTGGTACGCGCATGGAGCGAGACAGCCGCACTCCCTACTCCGACCTCACGCCGGACCTGGTGCTGGATGCGGTGGAGTCTCTTGGCTTTCCGGTCGACGGGCGCCTGCTGGCGCTGAACAGCTACGAGAACCGCGTATATCAGGTCGGCGTGGAGGATGCCCAGCCCCTGATCGCCAAGTTCTATCGCCCCGGCCGCTGGTCGGACGACGCCATCTCAGAGGAGCACGCCTTCACCCTCGCGCTCGCCGAGGCAGAGATTCCGGCAGTGCCGCCGCTCGTGATCGCCGGCCGCACGCTGCAGGCCTTCGGCGGTTATCGGCTGTCCCTGACCCCGCGCCGGGGGGGGCGGGCGCCGGCCATCGATGACGCAACCGTGCTGGAATGGATCGGCCGCTTCATCGGTCGCATCCACGCCCTCGGGGCCGTGGAGTCCTTCCACCACCGTCCCACCCTCGACATCGCGAGCTTCGGCGACGAACCACGCGCCTACCTGCTCGCCGGCGGCTGGATTCCGGCGGATCTGGCCGAGGCCTACCAAAGCGTCTCCGCGCATGCCCTCGAGGGCGTGCGGCGCTGCTTCGAGCGCGCTGGCGACGTCGGGCTGCTTCGCTTGCACGGGGACTGCCACGTCGGAAACATGCTGTGGACGGACGCCGGCCCCCATTTCGTTGACTTCGACGACGCCCGCATGGGCCCTGCGGTCCAGGACCTCTGGATGTTGCTATCCGGAGACCGGCGGGAGATGTCCGACCAGCTCGCCCACGTGCTGGCTGGCTACGAGGACTTCCGCGAGTTCGATCTGCGTGAGCTGCACCTGGTCGAGGCCCTGCGCACCCTGCGCCTGATCCACTACTCGGCCTGGATCGCGCGGCGCTGGGATGACCCCGCCTTCCCCGCTGCCTTCACCTGGTTCGGGACCCAGCGCTACTGGCAGGACCGGGTGCTCGAGCTGCGCGAGCAGATCGCCGCGATGGACGAAGGGCCACTTTGGCAGGGCTGAAGCAGCGTTTCGACAAGGCGGGTTGCGCCTGACGACCTCGGACCTCCCTCGCCGTTTCGCCGACCCGGCTCGGCCAGCGCAGGAAGAAGCACCCCCCAATGGTTCGCGTGTCGGCGAGCGCGGCCCAGTGAGGCCCGGTTTGGCCATTCATGCGGTCGCACAGACGATCGGACGAATGCCCTGACCCGCCCGCAAAAACCTCTCGCTTGGCCCCTGCCGTTCTGTTAGCTTGGCGATTGCGAGCCCGGCTGGCTCGGTCCCGTTCCCATCCCCATCCCCTTTCTTTCGTGAGGCTTCCACATGGGTCTCTCCGGTATCAGTTTCTGGGAAGTCCTGGTCATTGTGCTCGTCCTCGTGCTGGTGTTCGGCTCCAAGCGCCTGGGCTCCATCGGCAGCGATCTCGGAGCGGCGATCCGCGATTTCCGCAAGGCGATCGCCGACGACGCGCCCGCCGCGCCGGGGCCCGGTCCCGCCGCCTCCGCAGGTGAGATCCCTCCCCCCGAGGACGACCCGGCGCAGACCCGGTCCTGAGCCACGGCGGTCGCCAACGGCGCCGAACTCATCCTCCTGCTTCCCGATCACCGCCCGAGCCGGGCGAAGAGGCCGACATGGGCGGACTGCTGCGCACCAAGACGATCAACGCCGACCACCATCTGGTGAACACGGGGCTGCAACGGGTGCTGGGTCCGGTGGACCTGACCCTGCTCGGCATCGGGGCCATCGTCGGTGCCGGCATCTTCGTGCTGACCGGGGTAGCGGCCGCCACCAAGGCGGGGCCGGCCATCGTCCTGTCCTATGTCATCGCGGGTGTGGCCTGTGCCTTCAGCGCCTTGGCGTACGCGGAGCTGGCCGCGGCGATCGGCGGCTGCGGCAGCGCCTACGGGTACAGCTACGCCGGCTTTGGTGAGCTCGTCGCCTGGGTAATCGGTTGGGACCTTATTCTCGAGTACGGGGTGGCCACCGCGGCGGTGGCGATCGGCTGGTCGGCATACGTGGACAACGCCTTCGCGGCGTTCGGCGCGCACCTGCCCGACTCACTCCTCAAGGCGCCGGCAGAGGGGGGCATCGTCAACCTGCCGGCGGCGATGGTCGTGGTCGCGCTGGCCGTTCTGCTGGCCGCGGGGGTGCGTCAGAGCGCTCGCTTCAACGCGATCATGGTCCTGATCAAGCTGCTCGCGATCGGGGTTTTCGTGGCGGTGGCGGTGTCGCACGTGGAGCCGGCGAACTGGTCGCCCTTCGTCCCATTCGGCTGGGAAGGCGTCATGAGTGGCGCCGCCCTGATCTTCTTCGCCTACATCGGCTTCGACGCCGTGTCCACCGCCGCCGAGGAGGCGCGCAACCCGCAGCGTGATCTGCCCGTCGGCATCCTCGCGTCGCTCGCCGTCTGCACCCTGATCTACATGGTCGTGGCGGGGCTGCTCACCGCCGTGGTGCCGTATCAGAGCCTGAACGTCGGCTCGCCGGTGGCCGACGTCATGCTGCGCCTCGGCTATCCCTGGGCGGCGGGTCTGATTGCCGCCGGCGCGATCGCCGGTCTGACCACCGTGATGCTGGTGCTGTTCTTCGGCCTGACGCGGGTGTTCCTCGCCATGTCCCGCGACGGGCTCCTGCCTCCGGCGTTCGCGCGGATCAGCGCGCGGACCCACACCCCATTGCGCGTCATCGTCGTCAGCGGCCTGCTCATCGCGGGGGTGGCGGGATTCACGCCCATCGGCGACGTCGCCGAGCTGGTCAACATCGGCACACTGGCCGCCTTCCTTCTCGTCTGCGTAGGAGTCGTCATGCTGCGCTACACCCATCCTGACCTGCCGCGGCCGTTCCGCACCCCCTGGTCGCCATTGGTTCCGCTGCTCGGTGCGGCGTGCTGCCTGTACCTGATGCTCAGCCTGCCGCTCGCTACCTGGGTGAGGTTTTTCGTCTGGCTGGCGTTGGGACTGGTTATCTATTTCGCCTACGCGCGCAGCCACAGCCAACTGGCGCTGGAGATACCCGAGTCCTGATGCTCGCGTCGAGGCCGGCTGGCAACACGGCGCCGGCCCGGGATCGCGCCGCAGGTATGCTGAGCGAGCCGACTCGCGGCAGGTCGCGTCACTCCTTCCCCGTCATTTTGAACTTTCTGCTAGGGATGTACCGACCGTGGAGCTACCACTTCTGCTCAAGGCGCTGATCCTCGGTATCGTCGAGGGGCTGACGGAGTTCCTTCCGATCTCCTCGACGGGACACCTGATCATCGTCGGCGACCTGCTCGATTACACCGACGAGCAGAGCAAGGTGTTCAAGATCGTCATACAGTTCGGCGCCATACTGGCGGTGTGCTGGCATTACCGGGCGCGCATCGCGCGGCTGGTGCTAGGGCTCCCGGACGACCAGGTCCAGCGGCGATTCGCCGCCAACATCCTCGTCGCCTTCCTGCCCGCGATGGTGCTGGGAGTCCTGCTGCACGGGACGATCAAGGCTTACCTGTTCAACCCGCTGACCGTCGCGGCGGCGCTGATCGTCGGCGGGCTGGTCATCCTGTACGTGGAGAAGCGGGTCTCTCGGCCGCGCTTCGCTTCGGTCTACGACATCACCTGGCGGGAGGCATTGAAGGTCGGGTTTGCTCAGACTGCGGCGATGTTCCCGGGGGTGTCGCGCGCCGGCGCGACCATCATGGGCGGGGTGATCTTCGGGCTGTCGCGCCAAGCGGCGACTGAGCTTTCGTTCTTCCTCGCCATACCGACCATGCTCGCGGCGACCGCCTACGACCTATACAAGAGCCGGGACCTGCTTTCCGCAGGTGACCTGCCGGTGTTCGCCGTCGGCTTCGTCGCTGCCTTCGTCGCCGCGATCCTGACCGTCCGGGCGCTGCTTCGCTTCATCGCCAATCACACCTTCATCGGCTTCGCCTGGTATCGCATCGCCTTCGGGCTCGTCATCCTCGCCACCGCCAGCCTCGGCCTCGTGGACTGGTAGAGGCGGGAAGGCCCCGGCGCCGGCTGGCTTCGCGTAGAGCGTCAGCAGGCAAGATGGCCAAGCCGCGTCTCGCCCACCTGCTCCTGACCTCCCTCTGCCATGACCTGCGCACGCCTTCTGCCTCCGTCGATTGGCTCCACCCGGGGAAGCTAGGCGTCGGCGGCCTCACTTGCGCCAGAACGCGGGGCTCAGCACTACGAGGAGTGTGAAAATCTCGAGCCGGCCAAGCAGCATCGCGAAGGTGCAGACCCAGGTCTGGAAATCGGTAAGCACCTGAAAGGTCGTGGCGGGGCCGACCTGGTTGAGCCCTGGGCCGGTGTTGTTGAAGGTTGCCACCACGGCGGAAAAGGCGGTGACGATGTCCAGCCCGGTGAGGGACATGAGCAGGGTCAGGCTGACGGTGATCACCATGTACATGAAGGCGAAGGCCACCACGGCGAAGATGATGCTGTTGGGCATGTCCTCGCCGCCGACGCGCACCGGGCGCATCATCGTCGGGTGCATGGAGCGCAGGACCTCGCGGAAGCTCTGCTTGTAGAGAATGATGGCGCGGATCATCTTGACGCCGCCGCCGGTGGAGCCGGAGCAGGTGGCGAAGCTGCACAGGAAGAGCATCCACAGTGGGGCGAAAAACGGCCATAGGTAAAAGTCCGTGTTGGCGTAGCCCGTTGTGGTGGCGATGGAGACCACGTTGAATGCGGCGTAGCGCAGGGCGCTCAGGGGTTCTGCGTAGGTACCCTGGAGCCACAGATAAAGGGCGATACCGATCACGCTGGCGAACATGACGAGCAGGTACCAGCCGATCTCTGGATCACGCATGTAAGGGTCCAGGTTCTTCGCCCGCCACACCAGGAAATGGGTGGCGAAGTTCATGCCGGCGAGGGTCATGAAAAGGATGGTGATGAACTCGATCTCGGGCGAGTCGAAGTAGCCGAAACTCGCGTCGTGGGTGGAGAACCCGCCCAGCCCCATGGTGGTGAAGGCGTGCATCACCGCGTCCTCCCAGTTCATCCCGGCGCGATGCATGGCCAGGATGCAGACCAGGGTGATCGCGGCATAGACCAGCCACAGCCCCTTAGCGGTCTCAGCCATGCGCGGCGTCAGCTTGGACTCCTTCATCGGTCCCGGCGCCTCGGCCTTGAACATCTGCCGGCCGCCGACGCCGAGCAGCGGCAGGATCGCCACAGCCAGCACGATCAGGCCCATGCCGCCCATCCACACGAGCTGACCTCGCCAAAGGTTGATGGAGTAGGGCAGCTTGTCCAAGCCGGTCAATACCGTTGCCCCGGTGGTGGTAATGCCCGAGACCGCCTCGAAGTAGGCATCCGTGAAGGACATGGCTGGCCAAAAGTAGACCAGGAAGGGCACGCAGGCGAAGGCCGGGATCAGCGCCCAGGTGAGCACCACCAGGAGAAACCCGTCGCGGATCTGCAGCTCGCGGCTGTGCCTGCGGGTGAAGAACCACAGGGCCACGCCGACCCCGGCCGTGATCACGAAGGCCTCATCGAAGGCGCGCTGGGTGTCGTCCTGGTAGCCAAACGCCACCGCAACAGGAATCAGCATGGTCGTGCTGAACATGATCAGGATCAGCGCGAAGGCGCGCAGGACCGAGGGGACGTGACTCATGGCAGCGCCGGCGGTCAGAAATACGACAGTCCGACTTGGAACAGCTTCTCGACCTTGGGCACAAGCTGTTTGTCGACGACGAACAAGATGACATGGTCCATGGGCTCGATGATCGTGTCGTGGTGGGCGATGAGCACCTCGACCTTGGCGTTGGCGCCGGGGGGAGCGCCTATGCTCCGGCCGCGGACGACGGCCCCAAGCGTCACCCCCTTGGGCAGGTTCAACTCCTCGACGCGCCGGCCGACCACTCGCGAGTTGCCCGGGTTGCCGTGGACCACGAGCTCCAGCGCCTCCGCCGCCCCGCGCCGCAGGCTGTGCACCGCCGCGACGTCTCCGCGTCGGACGTGGGCCAGCAGCGAGCCGATGGAGATCAGCGCCGGGGAGATGGCAATGTCGATGCGGTCCGACTGCACCACGTCGACGTAAGAGCGGCGGTTGATCAGGGCCAGCACCCGCCGCGCGCCGAGCGACTTGGCGAGAAGCGCCGCCATGATGTTGGTCTCGTCGTCGTTGCTCAGGGCGAGGAAGAAGTCCATGTCCTGGATGCTCTCGCCGACGAGCAGCGTCTCGTCGGTCCCGTCTCCGTGCAGCACCAGGGTGTCGGGAAGCTCGGACCCGAGGCGCTTGGCGCGCCGCTCGTCGAGCTCGATCAGCTTGACGTTGTACTTTCCCTGGGTCGCCCCGGCGAGCCGGCAGCCGATGTTGCCGCCCCCTACGATCATGATGCGCCGACAGGGCTTGTCCATGCGCCTGAGCTCGCTCATCACCGGGCGGATGGCCTTGGTGGCAGCCAGGACGAACACCTCGTCCCCGATGTCGACGACGGTGTGGCCCTCGGGGATGATCGCCTGGTCACGCCGGTAGATGGCGGCGACGCGGGCGTCGAGTCGCGGCAGGTGCTTGCGGATGTCGGAAAGCGGATGACCAATGAGGGGGCCGCCCGCGACCGCGCGCGCGGCGATCATGGTGACGGCGCCTTCTGCGAACTCGAGCACCTGCAAGGCCTCCGGGATCTCGATCAGCTTGACGATGTAGTCGGTCACGATCTGCTCGGGGCAGATGCTGAAGTCCACCGCGAAGTTGTTGGCGTCGAGCAGGCGCGGGATGTCGGTGTAGTCCGACGAGCGCAGCCGGGCGATCTTGCGTGGGGTATGGAACAGGGTGGCGGCCGTGCGGCAAGCGCAGAGGTTGGTCTGGTCGCTGGCGGTGACGGCGATCAGCAGGTCGGCGTCGGCGGTCCCAGCCTGGTGCAGCACCGACGGCAGGGCCGCGTTGCCCATCACGGTGCGGATGTCGAGACGGTCCTGCAGGAACCGCAGGCGTGCAGCGTCGCTGTCCACCACGGTGATATCGTTGGCCTCGGAGGCGAGGCTCTCCGCGACGGAGCTGCCAACTTGGCCCGCGCCGAGGATGATGATCTTCATTCGGTGTTGACCACGGGAAGGTGGTGCGGATACGAATCACTATACTACGCATGAATCGCGGCACGTGAGGGGCTTGAGGTGACCTCTGTCGCGTTAACCCGAAGTGCGACTCCAGCGAGCGGCGGCGCACCTCTTTGGCTTGATTACCCACCGAGCGTTGCGGCGAAATGCGAACCCTTTTCCCCCTCACGGTCCTTGTCGCGCTCTTGCCGCTCGCCTGCACGGACGGCGCTCCCGGACCGGCCGGACACCCCGCGAACATGGACATCGTGGCGCCGGTCTTGACGCCGCAAGCCCTGCAGTCGTTCGAGCCTAGGGTCGGCGAGCTGCTCTACGTCCCCGCCTATTCCAGCATCTACAACTCCACGGCCCACCGTCAGCTTCTGCTGACCGTCACGCTGAGCGTTCGCAACACCGATCCCGATCATGCCATCGTGCTGAGCTCGGCCCGCTACTACGACACCGCCGGCAAGCTGCTCGCCGAAACCGTGCCCTCGCCGCGCTGGTTGGGGCCGCTCGCGACCTACGAGTATGTGGTCGACCTGACGGACGACAGCGGCGGCTCCGGTGCCAATTTTCTGGTGGAGTGGAAGGCCGACACGGCAGACGTCGGCGAGCCGCTGGTCGAAACGGTGAACATGGAGACCCTCTCCGGTCACGGGGTTTCCTTCACTTCGCGGGCGATCGTGGTGAAGCGATGGCGGGCAGACGTTCCGGCCCCGAATGGTGCCCGCTCGCCGGTCCCTCCGTCCGCGCCCGCGCGGTAGCCCACGCACGCGCAGCGGGCGTCGCAGGCCTTCCCCGCGCTCAGGCCGGATCGTGCAATGCGGCGTCGAACTCCCGGATATAACGGTCGACGCTCTCGATGGTCCCGCAAACGAACAGGGTGTCCTCCGCCTCCACGCGGAACCCATCGTCGAACTGGACGATGACCCCCGCCTCGCGCTCCACCGCCACAACCCCCGCTCCGGTGCGCTCGCGCACGCTGGCGCGCCAGGGATGGGCACCGACCAGGCCGCCGGCCGCAACCCGGGCGAACTTCAGCCGCGGCTCCAGGGAGACCGCATTCTCCCCGAGCAGGTGGAAGGCGAGGATCTGACCGGCGACCTGGCCCATGGAGAGCACAAAGTCGGCACCGGCCTGATAGAGCCGTGCGACGCTCGCGGCACGGTTGACCCGCGCGATCAGGCGCACGTCAGGGGCGAAGTCGCGGACGATCGCGGCGGCGAGCACGCCGGCGCCGTCGTTGCTCAACGCCAGCACCACCGCGCTAGCCTGATGCACCCCGGCCTGGTCCAGCACCCGCCGGTCGAGCACATTGCCGACGATATCGACGCCATCGGCAGGCTCGGCGTCGATGACGACGGCCTTCTCTCCCGCATCCCGCAGCATCTGCGCCACCTTGCGCCCGACCGCGCCATGACCGGCGACCAGGATGGGGCCGGTCCTTTGAATCGGTGCGGCCAGGCTGTCGACCTTGGCTAGGTTCTCGTGAGCACCCGCCGCCACCAGGATCGCCCCGGAGCCGATGCGCGTATCGGCGCTGGCGGCGAGATCGAAGCGCCCGCCGACCCACTGTCCGATCACGGTCACGCCATAGCGCTCGCGCATGCGCAGGTCGCCGAGGCGCTCCCCGGCCAGGGCGCTCGAGGCGTGGACCCGAAACTCCGCCAGACCGACGTGCTCGCCGAGCAGTTGCAGGCCCTCCACCTGATGTCCGATGCGGGCGCTCGCGCGGGAGGCCAGGGCCGCTCCCAGAACGTGCTCCGGCGTGTAGACAACAGTGGCGCCGATCCGCAGCATCGCCTCGCGGTGCAGCGGGTCCTGGGCCAGGGCGCAGATGACGCCACCGTAGCCCCGTTCCCGCGACATCATGATGAAGCTCACGTCGAGGTGGTCGTCCGCCGCGGTGACCAGCGCCTTCGCCCGTTCCACGCCGTCGAGCAGGGCCGCGTCCTCGTCGAGGTTTCCCACGACCACCTGGTAGCCCCGGTCGCGCAGGCTGCGTGCCAGCGACTCGTCCTTCTCAAGTATCACGCAGGGGGTTCCGGCGCGCGCCAGCTCGCCGATGAGGAAGTCCACCGCCGGGCCGTGGCGATGAAACAGGACCCGTCCGTCCATTTGCGGCAGCGAGCGGGGAAATCGCGCCTCGAAGCGCTCTTCGAAGAACGGCAGCACGTAGGTCGGGAAGATCAGGAAGATGATGAAGATGCCGAGCCACTGGCTTGCCATGACGAACAGGTTCATCAACGGGTGCTCCCAATGGGCGTCGGCCCCGTAACCGGTGTTGGTAAGCGTCTCGGATGCCCATTCGAGGCTGCGCACCAGGGTACGCGGCTGGCCCTCCAGGTAAGTGGAGCCCAGCATGTAGAGGGTGCCAAGGAGGATGATCGCGATCGGCAACACGAGCAGCAGCGCGATCAGCCGCCGGGTCGAGCGTTTGAACTGGCGCAGCACGCTTGGCCTCCGTCGATTCTGCGCACGGATTGTGCGACCGCGCCGGGGCCCCCGCAAGGGGACCGTGGCTCCCGAGGTCACATCAAGCGGAAGTCGTGCGGGTGTCGCCTCAAAACCCGCCCGGCGTGGCTGGTAAGTGGCTGCTCGGCATGCCGCCGCCGCGAGGCGGCGATGCATTGTCCGTTTGGCCGTGGCCCCGTCTGTTTTCATCGATACATGCTGCCTCAGCCGGCCCGATGAAGTACCGACTGGCTCCCATGCGCCGAACAGGCGGCGCCGACATTGCGGCCGGGTAACGGCGCCGGCCCCCGCACCGCCTCGAGGAGGCGGTAGACCGCGCCCGGTGGCCATAGAGTAAGCGGGTGGAGCGGGACGAGGGCGCGCTATTGCAACTGGCGACGAGCGGATTCAATATCGCCGGGTCCGCCTCCCGCCCCTGATCGCCGATCGTCCGTCGGTCTTCAACCCAAGCCGCAGGGATCGGACACGTTCCCCACGCGGGATGTCCGTCTCCCGTTACCCCAGAGCCGATGCGATCGCTGAGCCGCCATGTACGAGCTGCTTTCCCTCATCCTGCTCCTCGCCGCCTCCGCCTTTTTTTCGGGGTCGGAGACCGCCATCACCTCCCTCTCCAAGGCCCGGGTGGAGTCTCTGCTGGCGGAGCGCCGGCTCGGCGCGGCCTCCTTGCACCGGCTCAAAGGCAACATCAACCGCACCCTGGTCATCATCCTCATCGGCAACAACCTGGTGAACACGGGCACAGCCACCCTCGCCACGGTGGTGGCCACGGAGCACTTCGGCCACCTCGGCCCCGGCCTCGCGGTGGGGGTCATCACCCTCCTCCTGCTCATGTTCGGCGAGATCACGCCCAAGACCTTCGGAGCCCGTTATTCCATCAGCTTCGCGCTGCTCGCGGCGCCGCCGCTCGAGTTCCTCGGCAAGGTCCTGCTCCCCCTGGTGTGGGCGTTGGAGAACTTCATCCACTGGATGCACAGGTTCACCGAGCCGCCGAAAGACCCAACGGTCACCGAATCGGAACTCATCACCCTGGCCGAGCACGCCACCCAGGAGGGTACGATCGACGCGGACGAGCACCTGATGATCCGGCGCATCTTCGACTTCAGTACACTGCGGGCGGGGGACATCATGGTGCACCGTCATCAAGTGTTCTCCGTTGACGGGCGGCGCACCATCGCCGACGCCCTGCAGGAGATCATCGCCGAGTCCCACCAGCGCATCCCGCTCCACTCGGGCAACCCCGAGGAGATCAACCGCGTCGTCACGGTCCAGGAGCTGCTTGACGAGATGGCTCAGGGTAACCTGCAGAAGACCCTGAACGAGATCGGGCACGAGCCGATCTTCGTCCCGCCGAATCAGCCGGTGGACGGCATCCTCGACGTTCTGAGGGCCAACAAGCAGAGGCTGATCGTGGTGGTCAACGAGTTCGGCGTCCTGCTCGGCCTGTTCACCCTGGAGGACATCCTCGAAGAGTTGGTCGGCGAGATCTACGACGACCGGGAATCCCCGGTCCGGACCGAGGGGCAGGAAGGGACGGCACCGGACAACGAGCTGGTGCTGGACGGTACCACGGAGCTGCGGGTTCTCGAGACCGGTTTCGCGCTGGACCTCGCCGGCAAGCCGACGGATTCCGTGAACCTGTGGATCATCACCCACCTGGAGCGTATCCCCTTGCCGGGGGAACGCTTCATCCTTGAAGGGCTAGAGGTGCGCATCGAGCGGGCCTCCCGCCGCCGGATTCACGAGGTGCGGGTCAGCAGGCCGTCGATTCCTGAAGATCCGACGCCGGAATCGTGACCCGAGGCCGGAGAGAGCCGGGCGCGTCGTCGTTGGCGTCGACTCCGCTGCGTGTCCGCTTCCCGGCGTCGCTGTGCCGACTGCTGTCCCTGACCCCGCCCACAGTCGGCAGGCCTGGCATATTCGGCGGTGTGCGACTGCCGCCACGGATCAGCCCGCTCTTCGCGGGAGATGGTTTGGGCTGTTGATACCGCGGATCGGGGCGGGATATAGCCCGCATCGCTCACCGCTCGCCGGAACCTGCCGGTGGTGGGAGCCTGGGGACGCCCATTTTGCGCTGGGGCGCGCCGCGTCTGAAGCGATGCGGGCTAGCTGGTGGGCACCGCCAGAGGGCAGCTGACCAACTGGACAGCCTTCCTCTCCGGGCCTACCGGTTCCCCGGCAGTCCGGCGATAGCGCTCAGGCATCCAGATTCGGGATCAACATGCTCTCTAGCCTGGCAATCGCGTCCTTGAGCAGGAGCTTGCGCTTCTTGAGCCGCGTCACGCGCAGCTGGTCGATATACGCATCTTCGGACAGACGCGATATCGCCGCATCGAGATCCCGGTGCTCGATCTGCAACTCGGCGAGCCGCTCTCGGATCTTGCCGTCCGCTTCATCCTGCATGACCCTTATCCTCGTGTAGCGCGCCGTGAAGGTGCGAAACGCTGCCTGCCATGTTCCCGAGCCGGATACTCCCGTGTCATGGTGTACCTTAGCAGAGGGCGAATAGGAAGCAGAGTCTTTCGGCGTGGAACAGGAAACCGCTGTTGAAGTGTTTACTTGACCCAGCCGCTGGACGCGCACCGTCTGTAAGGATGTACGCGTAGTTCCGGACACGAGCGGAGAGTCCACCGTGGCAGGAGGACACAACAACCCGTAGCTTTGGGAACGGCTCACGTACGGGATTTTTGGATAATTGGGTTGGCTGCAGGGGGTAATCGGAGAGCGATGCGAACGATCAATCTGACCCAAGTGACGCTGCTTTCAGCGCTGGTCTTGGCTGGCTGCGGCACAGGCGTCTCCAAGGACCGCGCGAGTGGGGCGGCGTCCGTCGAGTCCGGGGGCCAACCCCGTATCCCGGAGAAGTACGAAGATTGTATGCGAGACGCACGTGGGGACGTTTTCGCCGAACGTACCTGCGAGGTCCATCTGGATTGAGCCGAGACCCGTGGGAAATGCGCAGCTGCGCACGCGTGGAAAAGCACGCCTAGGATAATGACTTCCTTCGCCCCGATATTCGATGCATCGGGCCTCAATCAGACAGCAACAGCCGCTTTGCAAGAGGTCGTCGACGTGCTGAGACAGACTTGGCGTTGGCTGATGATCGCTTGCGGGATACTTGCCCTGGGTATCGGCACGATCGGGGTCTTCGTGCCACTGCTGCCCACGGCGCCGTTCGTCCTGCTCGCCGCATTCTGCTTCTCTCGAGGCTCGGAACGATTGCACCGTTGGCTGGCGGAGCACCCCAGATTCGGCCGTTACGTGCGCGACTGGGAGGCAGAACAGGTAATCCCTCCGGTGGGCAAGTACGCGGCGAGCTTCACCATGGTGCCCTCGGTGAGCTGGGTGATCGTGAGCCGGGACATCCCGTTCTGGCTCGAAGGGCTCATGGCGCTCACGGTTGTCGGCGTGCTCTGGTTCGTCTGGTCCCGCCCCGCGCGCCGGTCAGCTTCGCCGCAAAGGCACGACGACCGGGGCCGGGGAGATCGGGCCCGGTCGAAGGCCCCCGAGATCCAAGACCGGGCCTAACCCGCGGCCGCAGATGCGGCGGACCCTTCCTCGAACCCCACTGTGCGTGGGTTGTGCAATCGCGTCGCAGGCGTTAGTGTTGCGGGCTCGAAAAAAGCACCGCCACCGGAAAGCCCTTCGGCCGTGGCGACTGAATAACGACCGCGCGGGCGCACAGAGCCCGGCGATCCTGGTTGCACGTCACGCGATTCATGCTTGAAGTTTCAGATCTGGAGTGCAGGCGCGGTGACCGTCTCCTGTTCTCCGGGCTCTCGTTCACCTTGGAGCCGGGCACGCTGCTCCACGTGCGCGGGCGCAACGGCAGCGGCAAGACCACGCTGCTCCGCGCCCTGTGCGGACTGCTGACGCCCGATGCCGGGAGCATCGTCTGGAACGGAGAGGACACACGCCGCCTGGGCGAGGATTTCCAGGCCGATACCCTCTACTTCGGGCACTTGAACGGCATCAAGGGAGACCTGACCGGGGTCGAGAACCTCCGGGTCTCTGCCACCCTCGACGGGGACCGCGTCGCGGAGAACCAGCTGTGGGAGGCACTGGGACAAATGGGGCTGACCGGCTTCGAGGACCTGCCCACGAGGGTTCTTTCACAGGGGCAGAAGAAACGCGTCGCCCTCGCCCGCCTTTTGCTGAGCGAAGCGCCGTTGTGGATCCTGGACGAGCCTTTCACCGCGTTGGACGTGGACGCCGTGGACCAGCTGCAACTGCTGATCGCCGAGCACGTCGCGCACGACGGTCTCGTGATCCTCACCACTCACCAGGAGGTAGCCCTCACCTCCGGCCAGATTCGCCGCCTGCACCTGGGAGACGAGCGGTCCCAGGGGGATCAGGCCTGATGTGGCGCGTGTTCTACTGCGTCCTGAGCCGCGACATCCTGCTCGCGATGCGGCGGCGCACGGACGTGCTGACCACCCTCTTCTTCTTCGTGATCGTGGTCAGCCTGTTCCCACTGGGCGTGGGCACGGAAAAGCAGATCCTGCGGATCCTGGGACCAGGCGTGGTATGGGTGGCGGCCCTCCTCGCCTCCATGCTGGCTCTGGAGCGGCTGTTCGCCGCCGACTACGAAGACGGCACCCTGGAGCAGATGCTGATGACGCCGCAGCCCCTGTCGGTCCTGGTGCTGGCGAAGGTGACCGCGCATTGGCTGTTGACCGGTCTGCCACTGGTGATCATCGCGCCCCTGATCGGGCTGCAATATCACTTGCCCGATGTCGCGCAGGCGGCCATGATGTTGTCCCTGTTGCTGGGCACACCCGTACTGAGTCTGATCGGCGCCATTGGCGCGGCCCTCACGCTCGGGCTCCGCGGCGGCGGCATTCTGCTCTCGCTGCTGATTCTGCCGCTGTACATCCCGGTGCTGGTCTACGGGGCAGGCGCCGTGACCGTGAGCGCCATCGACTTCGCCGATACCCAGCCGTATTTTGCACTCCTGGGCTCGTTCCTGCTGCTGGGTCTGGTTTTCGCGCCTCTCGCGGCGGCGGCGGCGCTCCGGATCTCGATGGAATAGCCTTGCCTAGCTGGATGGTTCGATGAAGCTTTTCAGATTCTCCTCTCCGGCCACCTTCTACCCGCTCGCGGGGAAGCTGATCCCCCTGTTCTGGGTGCTGGCCGTCGTCACGCTCGTGGTCGGCCTCTACTGGGGATTCTTCGAGACCCCCGACAAGCTCGGCGGCACGAATCCCCAGAAGGAGTACTACCGGATCATCTTCATCCACGTGCCGGCGGCCTGGATGTCCATGTGGCTCTATCTGGTGCTGGCGGCCTGGTCCGCGGTCGGCCTGGTGTTCAACACCCGCCTGTCCTTCATGATGGCGAATGCCACCGCGCCCACCGGCGCCATCTTTACCTTCCTGGCCCTCTGGACCGGCGCCTTCTGGGGCCGTCCGAGCTGGGGCACCTGGTGGGACTGGGACCCGCGCCTCACCTCCGAGCTGATCCTGTTCTTCATCTACGTCGGCTACATCGCCCTGCAATCCGCGATCGACGACCCGCGGCGGGCGGACCGGGCCTCGGCCCTGCTGGCCATCGTCGGACTGGTGATGCTGCCGATCATCTTCTGGTCCATCAACTGCCCCGACCCCAACCAGTGCGCGGCCCTGCACCAGCGCTCGTCCATGTCGCAGATGGAACCCAACATCCTCGCCGCCATGCTGATCATGACCTTCGCCTTCTGGATGTACTCCTTCGCGGCCATTCTCATGCGGGCGCGGGGGACGATCCTGAACCGAGAGTCGGAAACCCAATGGGTCCGCGAGATCCTGGAGAAGCAGACGTGAGCGAATTTCTCTCCCAGGGCGGCTACGCCTTCTTCGTATGGAGCTCCTACGGCATGACGCTGGTGCTCATGGTCGCGGAAATCGTCGCTCTGCGGCGTCGCGAGCGAACCATTTTCGCGCGTCTGGGTCGATTAATGCGGATGCGCACCCGTGGAGGTACCTAAGTGAAAGCTAGACAGAAACGCATGATGTTCGTTGCCTTCGGCATCGTCGGCGTCGGCGTCGCCGCGATGCTCGCAATCAACGCATTACGCAGCAACATAGCCTACTTCTTCAGCCCATCGCAGGTGATGGCGAACGAGGCCCCGGCCAACGCCCTGTTCCGGCTCGGCGGCCTGGTTGTGAAGGACAGCGTGGCGCGTCAGGCGGACGGCCTCACCGTCACCTTCGACGTCACCGACAACGCGGAGACCGTCAAGGTGAGCTACACCGGTATCCTGCCGGATCTGTTCGGCGAGGGTCAGGGCGTGGTGACCAAGGGCCGCATGAGTCCCGAGGGCCTGTTCTACGCCGAGGAGGTGCTCGCCAAGCACGACGAGTCCTACATGCCGCCGGAGGTGGAGGCGACGCTCAAGACGGCCCATGCCAAGGGCGTCACCGAGATGGCTGCCGGCCAGAGCGCCGGCGGAGCAACGGCAAGCCAATGATTCCCGAACTCGGACACTTCGCCCTCATCCTGGCCCTCGGTCTCGCGATCCTCCAGGCCGCGTTTCCGCTCGCCGGGTCCTTCAACGGCAACCGCGGCTGGATGGCTATGGCACGTCCCTTGGCGTGGGGCCAGTTCACCTTCGCTGCCATCGCCTTCGCCTGCCTGCTGCAGGCTTTCCTCACCGACGACTTCTCGGTCGCCTACGTGGCTAACAACTCCAACAGCCTGATGCCGACCTTGTACAAGGTATCGGCACTGTGGGGCGCGCATGAGGGGTCCCTGCTGTTGTGGGCCCTGTTCCTGGCGGCCTGGGGAGCCGCTGTGGCCGCCTTCAGCCCCAGCCTGCCGCCTCAGGTGGTGTCGCGCGTGCTATCCGTGATGGGAATGATCACCATCGGCTTCCTGCTCTTCATGCTCCTGACCTCGAATCCGTTCGACCGAATCTTTCCGGCGCCGCCGGAGGGGCGCGACCTCAATCCCCTGCTGCAGGACCCCGGGCTGGCCATCCACCCGCCGATGCTCTACATGGGCTACGTCGGATTCTCCGTTGCCTTCGCCTTCGCTATCGCGGCCCTCATGGGCGGCAAGCTGGACGCGGCATGGGCGCGCTGGTCGCGGCCCTGGACCACCGTGGCATGGATCTTTCTCACCCTCGGCATCGCACTCGGCAGCTGGTGGGCCTACTACGAGCTGGGCTGGGGCGGCTGGTGGTTCTGGGATCCGGTGGAGAACGCCTCCTTCATGCCCTGGCTCGCGGGCACAGCCCTGATCCACTCGCTGGCGGTTACGGAGAAGCGCGGCGCCTTCAAGAGCTGGACCGTGCTGCTCGCCATCTTCGCCTTCTCCCTGAGCCTGCTCGGCACCTTCCTGGTGCGCTCCGGGGTGCTGACCTCGGTACATGCCTTCGCCACCGACCCCACACGCGGCACCTTCATCCTGGTGTTCCTCTGCATCGTCATCGGCGGTTCGCTGGCACTATACGCATGGCGGGCACCGGCGGTCTCCGGGGGCGGTCGCTTCGATCTGCTCTCCCGCGAGAGCTTCCTGCTGACCAACAACCTGCTGCTCACCCTGCTCACCGCGCTGATCCTGCTCGGCACCCTGGCGCCGCTGATCTACGAGGCGATGGGCTGGGGCAAGATCTCCGTGGGCTTCCCCTGGTTCAACAAGATGTTCGTGGCCATCACGCCCTTCCTGGCGCTCTTCATGGGCGTGGGGCACCTGACGCGCTGGAAGCACGACGATGCCGAGCGCCTGGTGCGCGAGCTTTGGGTCGCCTTCGCCCTCGGCGGCGCGGCCGCCATCGTCGCCGTTATTTTCATGCCGCTGACCTCGGGCGCCTGGTTCTACGTGCCGCTCGGCCTGGGGCTGGCCGTATGGCTGCTGTTCTCGCACCTGCAGGGTATCCGCGAGCGGCTCAAGCACAAACAGGGCGTCAGATCCCTGTTCGCGGATCTCGCCGGCAACGGACGCAGCTACTACGGTATGGTGCTCGCGCATCTCGGCGTGGCCATGTTCATCGTCGGCGCCACCATGGTCTCCAACTTCGGCCTTGAGAAGGATGTGCGCATGTCCCCCGGTGACGAGCAGGAGGCGGCGGGCTACCGCTTTCAATTTCTCGGCGTGAAGGACCACCGGGGTCCGAACTACACGGCGGCACGCGGCCACTTCCTCGTGTTCGACGGCGAGAAACAGGTTGCCGACCTCTGGCCGGAGAAGCGCACCTATTTCACGTCGGCCAAGCCGATGACCGAGGCGTCCATCGACTGGGGGTTCACGCGCGACCTGTACGTCTCCCTCGGCGAGCCCGTGGGCGGCGGCGACTGGGCGCTGCGCATCTACTACAAGCCCTACGTGCGCTGGATCTGGCTCGGCGCCGTGCTCATGGCGCTGGGGGGAATCCTGGCCGTCACCGATCGCCGCTACCGCAGCGCCCGTAAGACGGCCAGGGTACCGGCCGGAGCCGCCACGGCGAGAACCTGAGCCATGGGGAAATCTCTGAAATTCCTGTTTCCGCTGGGGCTCTTCATCGCCCTTGCGGCGCTGCTGTTCTTCGGGCTCACCACGGACCCGCGCAAGGTCCCCTCGCCCCTCGTCGGCAAGCCCGCTCCCCAGTTCACGCTGCCGGTGCTCGACGATCCCAGCCGGAGCGTCTCGGACGCAGACCTCAAGGGCAAGGTGTCACTGGTCAACGTCTGGGCCTCTTGGTGTGTTTCCTGCCGGGCGGAGCACGCCCAGCTGATGCGGCTCTCACGCGATCTCAAGGAAGTCCAGATCCTCGGGCTCAACTGGAAGGACGAGGCGGCCGACGCCTTGCGCATGCTGAAGCTGTCCGGCGATCCCTACCGGTTCAGTGCCTTCGACCCGGACAACAAGGTGGGCATCCACTGGGGGGTCTACGGTGCGCCGGAGACCTTTATCGTGGATAGCGAGGGCATCATCTGTTACAAGAAAATCGGGCCGGTGGGACCGGGAGACTGGGAGAACGAGCTCTCACCCACCGTTGACTGGAAAACCATGAAGTGCAAGGTGCAGAGTTGAGTAGCTTGATCCGACTGCCGGCCCTGCTGTTGGCCGGCCTCTTGTCAGCGTCCATCGCCGGCGCGTACACCTTGGAGGAGTTCACCTTCGACGACCCGGCGCGCGCGGACGAGTTTCGTGACCTCATCGACGAGTTGCGATGCCTGGTGTGCCAGAACGAATCGCTCGCCGGCTCCCAGGCCGAGCTGGCCCAGGACCTGCGCGAGGAGGTCTACCGCATGATGCAGTCGGGCCAGTCGCGCGACGAGATCGTCGAATTTCTAGTAGCCCGCTATGGGGATTTCGTGCTCTACGATCCGCCGGTTAAGCTGTCCACGTACCCGCTGTGGTTCGGCCCCTTGCTGCTGGCCGGCGTCGGCGGCTTCTTCCTGTTCCGCACACTCGTGCGCAAGAAGAAGAGTCCCGATGCGGATCTCTCCGAGGAAGAACGTAAGCGCCTGCAGGAACTGCTGTCCGCCGCTGACAGCAATCAGGACAACAAGCAATGATCATCTTTTGGATACTCGCCGCCGGGCTCATGGGTCTGGCGCTGTTGTTCGTCGTCACGCCGCTGCTCTCGGGGCGCGCACCCGAGCCGGCCATCGACCAGGACCAACTCAACCTTGCCGTGTTCCGCCAGCAACTGCAGGAGCTTGAAGCGGACCTGGCTGCGGGCAACCTGGACCAGACCCAGTACAAGGCCGCGCGCCGCGACCTGGAGCGTGAGCTGCTGTACGACGTCGATGGGAAGGGCGCCTCGTCGCCCCCGGCGACGACCGATCGCGGCGGGCGTGTGACCGCCCTGGTGCTTGCCGTCGCCGTGCCGGCCTCCGCCATCGGGCTCTATCTCTACATCGGCGACAACAGCATCATCCCCCGCCTCGAGGCTGCGGCCGCCGGCCAGCCCACGGCGCCCGCGGGGCACCCGTCCACCCCGGGTGGGGAGGTCCCGCCCTTGGACGTGCTGGTGCAACGTCTGGCGGAGAAGATGGAGCAGAACCCCGAGAACCTCGAAGGCTGGCTGATGCTGGGACGCACCTACTTCGCGGTCAATGAGCCCGGCAAGGCGCTCGCGGCCCTGGAGAAGGCGTACGGGCTCGCCCCGCAGAACCCGGAGGTCATCAGCTCTTACGCCCAAGCAGTGGCCAGCAATGCGGGCGGCAAGCTCGCGGGCCGTCCCGCTGAGCTGATCCGCGCCGCGCTGGAAATCGATCCCGACAACGCCACGGCCCGCTGGCTGGACGGTCTGGTCTCCTACCAGGAGGGCGAGTTCGACGCGGCGATTACACGCTGGGAGTCGATCCTTGCCGGTCTGGACCCGGAGGGGAAGGACGCAGCGGAGCTGCGTGAGTTCATCGCCGAGGCCCGCCAGCGGGGCGGCTCCGCCGAATCCGCGCCGCCCGCGCAGGCGGCCGCCGAGGGAACCCCCGAATCCACCACCGCCCAGGAAACGCCGGCGGACCCGGCCCAGACCGCGGCCGGCGTCGTGGTTCAGGTCGCCCTGGCGGAGCCCCTCTGGCCCAAGGCGGACCAGAACGCCACCCTGTTCGTCTACGCCAAGGCAGTCACGGGCCCGCCCATGCCTCTGGCGGTGAAGCGGATGAAGGTCGCCGACCTGCCCGCGACCGTGACCCTGGACGATAGTATGGCCATGATGCCCGCCATGCGTCTGTCCAATTTCCCCGAGGTCACGGTCGGCGCACGGATCTCCGCGAGCGGACAGGCCACGCCCCAAAGCGGGGATCTGGAGGGAGAGGTGAGTCCGGTGAAGGCGGGCCGATCTGAGCCCGTCGAGGTGCTCATCGATCGGGTGCGTCCATAACGTCCTGTCCGCTCGATCCAAACACTCCACAAGGCACTGTTGGGGCCACGGACCGGCCCCTGGCTCAGGCCGCCCCGATTGCTACCGCACGTTCTGCTTGAACGCGGGCACCTGCGCGTTCTTGGCCTTGGAGAAGTTGGCGAAGGTGACGTTCACCGTCACCAGGGCTACGTCCTTGAAGTCCGCATCCGTCACGTCGGCGTGGCGCAGCACGGCGCCCATGAGCTGAGCCCCTTGGAGATTCGCGCCGCGCAGGTTAGCGTGGTGCAGGTTGACGTCGCGCAGTGAGGCGCCGTGCAGGTCGGTCCCGACCAGGCTGGCCTCGCGCATGTTGGCGAGGTTGAGCACGACCGGGATGCGGTCTCCCCCGCCGCCGAGCCGCGCTCCGTCAAGCCGCGCGCGGAACAGCTTGACCCCGTTCATGTGCGTGTTCTGGATATCGGCGCCACTGAGATCGCAACCGCTCATCAGGGTCTCGATCAACAGAGACCCCTGAA
Organism: uncultured Chromatiaceae bacterium; assembly: GCA_964395315.1. Classification (GTDB taxonomy): domain Bacteria; phylum Pseudomonadota; class Gammaproteobacteria; order Chromatiales; family Chromatiaceae; genus CAVORB01. The sequence continues at coordinate 22,825 of CAYNBI010000014.1, forward strand.
TGCGCGACCTGGTCAACTTTCCTTCCCGGAAACAGGCGTCGGTGAGGTCGGTCCGATCGATCAGGGCGTCGGAGAGGTCCGAGCCGTGGAGATCGACGTAACGCATGTCGCAGGACAGAAGCCGCACCCCACGCATCTTGCAGTTCGTCAGCACGGCGCCGCTCCCGGGGGAGCCGTCGCTTAACTTGGCCTCTTCGAACAAGGCGCCGGTGAGGTCCGCCTTGTCCAACTGGGTGCGGATCAGGATCGCACCGCGGAGCGTCGCGCCGGCGAGATCGGCCCCCATGAGGTCCGCTTCCTGGAGCCAGGCACCGCTGAGGTCCGCGCCGCGCAGATCGGCGCCGTCGAGGATATCGTCACGCAGGTCCGCGCCGACTAGGCTGTCCGCCTCGACCACTCGCAGTACGTCACGCGTCTCCTTGTGTCGAATCTCGATCACGACTGCGTTCTCCGCTTGACCTGGATTCCACGCCCACCACCTCGGGCGACTCGTCTCGCCGCCGCGGCGGTGCTCGACCTGTCTGCGCCGCCCTGAGAGGTGGCGGATTTGGTCACCCCATCCGGCCCCTCGTGGCCGTTGATTCCTTTTTGCTGCTCTTCGGGCTCCATCTCCACCCCCGGCGGACCCGGATCCCGGACGACGCCCGGTGCAGGCTGCTCGGCCAAGCGCGGACTTTCTACGGAAGAAGTATTCGCCGCGGCACTCGGGGCACCGGTCATCGAAACGCCACGCCCGCGCGCCGCGGTCTTTCTCGCTACCGCTTTCTTCGGCGCGGCCTTCTTCTTGGCCGCTTTCTTGGCCACGGTCTTCTTGACACCAGTCCGCTTGGCCGCCGGCCTTGTCGGGACCGCCACCGGCGTCTTGTCCGCGGCGACCGGGGTGGATCGCTCGGCCGCGGGAGCGGGAGAAACCTCGGGCGCCGTGTCCTGCGCGAGGGATTCGGAGGATGCGCGCTGAGCCGGAGACGTCGCGGGCTGCGAGCCGCCGCCCGCGGTGGCGGCGGATCCACCTGCTGGCGACGGGCTACCGCCTGATGGCGTTCCTCGTCCCCCTCCCGGGGCGGCGGGCCCGGGGCCGGAAGGCTTTGGCTTGCGCTTGGGAAGCAGTCCGCCGAGGATCACCTGCAGCAAACGCCAAATCGACAGCAGGACGGTGCTGACGGTACTGAACACCCAGATCAGCGCCGACACCAAGCCACCCCATAGACGCACCCACAGGGGGGTTCCGCCGCCGGACCCCAGGAGCCTGCCGGGCAGACCGAACAGCCAGAACACGGCAGAGACGATCCCGCCCCAGACCCGCACCCACAGAGGCGTGCGCGCGACGGTCGGCGCGACGCCGCCGCCGGCGACCTCCTCGACCTCCGCGTAGCGCCCGGAGAGCTCGATCTCACCGCTCTCCGTCTCCTCGAGATAGAAACGCTTGCGCAGGCTGATGCAGCCCAGGGGAATGACGATCACCGCCATCAGTGTGGCGACGCCGGCGCCGAACAGCAGGCTCACCGCCATGCCCTGGAAGATGGGGTCGTAGATGATGGCCCAGGCGCCCGCCATCAGTGTCAGTGAGGTGATCAGGATGGGACGCATGCGGATCTCGGCACCCGCCACCGCTGCCTCGCGCACGCTCTTGCCTTTCTCCACCTCGATCTTCACGAACTCCACGATGAGGATGGATTGGCGAACGATGATGCCGCCGAGGGCAATCATGCCGATCATGGAGGTCGCGGTGAACTCCGCGCCCATGATCAGGTGTCCGGGAATGATCCCGATCAGGGTCAAGGGAATCGGCGACATGATGAGCCCGGCGATCGCGAAGTCGCGGAACTCCCATACGATCAGGCCGTAGATCAGCACCAGGGCGGCCATGAAGGCGAGGCCCATGTCGCGGAAGGTCTCGTAGGTGACGGTCCACTCCCCGCTCCATTCGAAGCCGGACACCGAATCGTCCGGCGGTGGCCCGATCAGGCCCATGGGCATACCGGTCATGCTCACGCCGTCGGGCGTGACATAGTTCTCCAGCAGGTCCTCGACGCCGTACATGCCGTAGATCGGCGCGCCCAGGCGGCCCTGCATCTCCCCGACCACATACTCCATGGGGCGCAGATCCTTGTGGTAGATGATGGGGTCCTCGGGCTTCTTGACGAACCGGCCCAGCTCAGCGAGCGGCACGATCTGCCCGTCCGGTGTGGCAATGGGCAGTGAGCCCAAGGTGTTGAGCTCCGCGCGGTTTGCCAGCGGCACCTGAAGCACGATGTAGGTCGGCTCGAGCACGTTGCCGCGCTTGACGTCCCCGACCTTGAATCCTCCCATGGCCATGGCCAAGTTCTGATTGATGGTGTCGACGGAGACGCCGCGGCGGACGGCCTTCTCGGTGTCCACATCGAAACGCCAGTACTCGTAAGGCTCGGCCATGTAGTTGTCTACGTCGACGACGTTCTCCACCTGCTCGAACATCGCCGTCATGTCCGCCGCCACCTGACGCCGCACCTGCTCACTGGGGCCGTAGACCTCGGCGACCACGGTCTGCAGCACCGGCGGACCCGGAGGCATCTCCACCACCGCGATCTTGGCGCCCAGGCGTTGCGCAAGCGGCGTCAGCATCGCTCGGGCCTCCACCGCAAGGGCATGGCTGCCCTTTTCGCGCTCATTCTTGTCCTTGAGCATGACCAGCAGGTCGCCCTCCCACGGGTTCTGGCGCAGGTAGTAATGCCGCACCATCCCGTTGAAGTTGAAGGGCTGGGACGTGCCGGCGTAGGTCTGCACGGCCTTGACCTCGGGCATCTCGCGGACCTTCTCGGCGAGCTGCCGGACCACGTTGGCGGTCTCGGGCAGGGCGGTGCCCTCGGGCATGTTGACGATGACGCTGAACTCCGGCTTGTTGTCGAAGGGCAACATCTTCACCGGCACCGTCTTGGTGTAGAAGAGCACGCAGACCCCGGCCGTGACGGCAATGACGGAGATCAGGAATACGATGCCCAGCCTGCGGTTCTCGATCAGCGGCAGCACCAGGGGGCGGTAGATCTTGCCGACGAGACGCCGCGTGCGCTCCTCGCGCCGCTCAGCCTTGTGCAGCGCGGCCATTTTCGGTCTGACGCGCAGGGCGAACCAGGGGGTGAACACGAACGCCGCCACCAGCGAGAAGAACATGGCCGATGACCCGAGCACCGGTATCGGCCGCATGTAGGGGCCCATCAGGCCGCTGACCCAGCCCATGGGCAGCAGGGCGGCGATGATGGTGAAGGTGGCGAGGATGGTCGGGTTGCCGACCTCGTCCACGGCCCTCACTGCGTGCGCGATGGAGGTCTTACCCACCTCCAGCCAGTGGCGGAAGATGTTCTCCACCACCACCGTGGCGTCGTCCACCAGGATGCCGATGGAAAAGATGAGGGCAAACAAGCTCACCCGGTCGATGGTGTAATCCACCATGAGGGCCCACCAGATGGTGAGCAGGATGACGACCGGGATCACGGTGATGACGACGAATGCCGCGCGGGCGCCGAGGCCGACCAGGCACAGCACTGAGACGATGAACGCCGCCTCGAACATGGCCTGCAGCAGCTCGTTGACCTTGTCGTTGGCCGTCTTTCCGTAATTGCGCGTGATCTCCACATTGACGTTGGAGGGAATCAGGGTGCCCTTGAGCTTTTCGAGCTTTTCGAGTACCGCATTGGCCACGGTCACGCCGTTGGTTTTCTCTTTCTTGGCGATGGCCAGGGTGACGGCCTGCTCACCGTTGGCCGTCAGATCCCCGTCGTAGGCTGGCCCCGTGAACTGGGTGACGATCTCGTCGGCGTCCTCTGGCGTATGCTCCACCCGCGCCACATCCCCGACATAGACGGGGCGGCCGCCCTGAGATCCAACAACCAGACGGGAAACGTCATCGGCGGTGCGCAGGAAAGCGCCGGAATACACGTTGTAGGCGGAGCCGCCCGATTCCGAGCCTCCGGTCGCGAGCTCCGAGTTGGCGGTCTGTATGGTCCCGGCGATCCGGTCCAAGGTAATGCCGTATCCCGCCAGACGCTCCATGAGGACTTCGACCCGTATCTGATCCTCGCGTCCGCCGACCACGAACCCCTTGCCCGTATTCTTCACCGAACCGAGCTCCTGGAGCACATCCAGGGCCAGGGTGCGGAGCTGGGCGTCGTTCACCTCCTTCGACCACAGGGTGACCGTGACCACGGGGACATCGTCGACGCTCACAGGCTTAACCAGGGGCATGCGCACGTCCGGCGGGATCTTGTCCAGGTTCGACTGGAGCTTGTCGTGGACCTTGACGATGGACTCGCCCATCTCCTCACCAACGTAGAAACGCACGGTGACGATGGCGGCGCCGCGCAAGGTCGCGGAGTAGACGTGCCGAACCCCCGGGATCTCCTTCATGATCCGCTCCAGGGGCTCGGTCACCAGGCTCTCGACCTGCTTGGCCGACGCACCGGGATACTGGACGAAGATGTCGATCATCGGCACGGAGATCTGAGGGTCCTCCTGCCGGGGCGTGAAGAAAAGCCCGATCAGACCGATGAAGAGGCAGCCGATCAGGAGCATCGGCGTGACGGGGGTGTTGATGAAGGCGCGGGCGATGCGCCCCGCGAGGCCGAGCTTGCTTGAGCGTTCCCCGCCCAGGGCGAGATCTGCCTCGTTGTCGTCAGACGGTCTGGTGCTGTCTTCTGCCATGGCCCGGTACTCTCTTGTGGCGCGCACAACAGTGCGCCTTCTGGGCGAATGCCACGGGAGAACGGACCACCCGCGCTTGGCCGCAAGCCCGAGGCCCGCGACCCTAGCTAGAGGAAGTGCATCCGAATGTCGTCACCTGAGCCGCCGCGAACCAAGGGTTAGGAAGCACCCACCTGCGCGCCGCTCCTCACCACGCGTCGAGATCCGAGCATTGTCCAGACCTGGCGTGAAACCGACGGCACCTTCAAGCCGCGCTCAACAGAGGCCGTGCCGAAATCACCACCGACACGGGCTGAGAAGCGCAGGGCGGCCTAGGGAAAGCGCGAACGCTACTGCGCGGGCAATAACCGTCGCGCAACGAAACACAAGAACACCCTCTCCGTCCTCTCCGCACACATTTATGTTTATGTGTGGAATTTAGACCATAACTCCCTTCGACTCAAGGGGTTACCAACGAAATCGCCGGCGCCGACCAAGCTACAGGGAAACACTAGATTTGTATTTAAGTATTTGCTAATATTCCGTCATACAAAATCGCGAGCCCCTTACAGAGAAGGGCCCGACCTGAAGGAGAGAGCCATGTACTTCGACAATCTGACCATCGCCGGACTGGTCGCGCTGGTCCCTTATGCACTGCTGCCCCTGCTCTTCGGCCGCGAGACGGTGCGCGTCCAAGAGACCGAAGAGGGCTCGGAGATTCCCGACCCAACCGGTCTATCGAGCTACGCCCGAGCCTCGCGAACCGACGGCCGGGGCCATCCCGAGCCGTGCGGCGGGGCCTGACACCCCGATGACGCCGAACAGCGCCCAGAACCCCTTGGCGCTGCTTCTGATTGGAATGCACTCGCGCGACAACGAATGGGGCACGAACTAACGCCGCCGCTCGTAGGTGCCCACTAGCTCGGTGTGCTCGAGAATATGCCCCTGCATGGCCGCCAGGAGCCGATTCTTGCCGGGACGCCCCAGATCCGGCAGCTCGATGTCGAGCGCGTACAGGATGTGGAAGTAGCGATGGCGACCGATCGGAGGACAAGGGCCACCGTAACCCGTCCTACCCCAGCTATTCACGCCCTCATGGGTGCCGGGAGGCAGCTCGTTCGCCTTGACCGCCGCGGGTAAACCGCTGCAGTCGCCCGGAACGTTGTACAACAGCCAATGATCCCAGACCATTTTGGGTGCTCCGGGATCCGGCGCATCTGGATCGTCGACGATCAACACCAGACTCCGGGTACTCGCCGGGACCCCGCTCCAGTCAAGATCCGGCGACACATCTTCGCCTTCGCAGGTAAAGCGGATCGGAATCTCGCCGCCCTCTGAAAAGGCGGTCGAAGTCAGCGTCATGGGCATGGCATCTCTCCTCGTCTTCTAAGCACGCATGTCATAGGCCTGATTATCGACGATTTGGCGCCAACCGGACGACCCGCAGGCTCAAACCCGCGCGGCAGTCGCGATCTGGCCAGGCGGCGAAATCCCCGTCGCCCACGCTCAGCGTCTCGGCAGATCGTCGCTCCGGATCGCGACCGTCAGGCAACCGAACGCGCCTGGGCGCATACGTGCTGCGCGAAACCGGAGCCGGCCTCGGCATAGAGATCAAACACCATTTGCACCCCCGCCGCCCTCAGTACGGGCTCGTCATCGGGGAACTTCGCGATTGCCCCGATCAGACCGTCAAATCCCTCCTTCACTAGGTGCTCGGCGGCGAATACGTTCTCCGACAGCTGAGGGAGCGCGAGCAGCACCAGACGGATGCTGCCATGATCCAGGTGGAGCCGGTGCCAGAAATCAGGATCGGTGGCGCTGCCGTGGATGACGCGGCGGCCCGCCTCGACCTGGGCGGCCACGACGTAGGGATCGGCGTCGATCCCCACGGGACGGCGACCCTTCAGGACCTGCAGCGTGTCATAGGCCCCCTCCCCCACGCGTCCCATGCCGAGCACGAGCACGTCCGCGTTCCCGGGGTCGATCTCCGCCTCGAAATCCACGCGGTGTGGACTTTGCGCCCGGCATAGTTGCCGGCTGAACCGCTCGTAGAGCTCGTGCGAGTACGTGCTCAGCGGCGAGGCCGCGACGAACGAAAAGGACAGGGCGATGGCGATTATGGTCAACCACTCGGGGCCCAGCCAGCCGCTGGCTTTGCCAACGGCCGCGACGATGAGACCGAACTCGCTGTAGTTTGCGAGGGTCACGGCCCCGAGAAAGGACGTCCTCGCCCGCAGCCGGAAGAACAGCATCAGGCGGTAAAACAGCCAGCCCTTGGCGGGCAACGCCAGAAGCAGTAACAGCGCGATGAGCACCATCTGCAGATCCGGTGCGCCGCCCAGCCCGATGCTGAGAAAGAACCCTACCAGGAACACGTCCTTGAAGTTCAGCAAGGCCTTTGCCAGCTCGGCGGCCTTGGGATGAGACGCGATCATCACCCCCAGGATCAGCGCGCCGAGATCGCCCTTGAGACTCACGAGGTCGAACAGCTGCGCACCCCCGAGGCCGAGGGTCAGGCCGAGCAGCACCAGCAACTCCCCATGACCCGCGCGCTCCAGGATGCGCAGCAGCAACCAGCGCCCCGGGATCAGCAGCAGTAACAGCAACGCCCAGAGCGAGGGAACCTTGCCTGCCGAGACGGCCAGAAACAACACCGCCGCGAGGTCCTGCATGATCAGAATGCCAATGGCGATGGAGCCGTAGACCGATCCCGTCTCCCCCTTATCCTCCAGCACCTTGACGGCGAATACGGTGCTGGAGAAGCTCAGCGCGAAAGCCAGCAGGACCGCGGCGGCGGCATCCAGATCGACAAGGAAAGGCACGCCCGCCGCCCCCAGGGCGAGACACAGCGGAACGAAAAGCGCGACGCTCGCACCCAGATGCAGGCTCGCCACCGCCCATACCTGCGGCCGGGCGAGACTATCGAGCTTCAATTTGAGCCCGATGGAAAAAAGCAGCAGGGTCACCCCCATGTCGGAAAACTCGGTGATGACCTCGTTCGCCGCCACGCCGGCGCCGTGGAGCACGAACCCCGCCGCCAGAAAACCTACCAGCGGAGGGAGGCCGACCTGGCGGGCCAGAAGGCCGAGCGCGAAAGCAAGTGAGATCCAGATGACGTCGAGCATGGAGTGTTCCCGTGGGCAACGGCGCGGCTATGTTAATCCCGCGCCTGCCATGTTTCACGAGCTGTCTTCCGCCCCGGGTCCGGGACTGACTGACGCCGCGACGGGCCAAGTGCGGTATACTTTTTTGTTCTGAACGATCCAGTTTCTCGGTCAAGCACCGCGATCCAACAACACATCAGCACCCCCGAAGAAGGTTCACCGATGTCTGACTACAACGCTGAGGACGTCCGCAACATCGCCCTGACCGGTCACTCCGGCGCTGGCAAGACCACCCTGGTCGAGGCCCTCCTCGCCGCGACCGGCGTTATCCCCGAGCCCGGCAGTGTCGAGCGCGGCACCACCGTCTGCGACTACGACGCCCTCGAGAAGGAGCAGCAGCACTCCCTCGACGTGGCCGTCACCGGCTTCAACGCACACGGCAAGCACATCAACCTAATCGACACCCCCGGATTTCCCGACTTCATCGGCCGCAGCCTTTCGGTCCTGGCGGCGGTGGAGACCGCGGCGCTGGTGATCAACGCCGAGTCCGGCGTCGAGAGCGTCACCCAGCGCATGTGGAAGGCGGCGGACAACCGCAACCTGTGCCGTCTCATCATCGTCAACAAGATCGACGCCGACGGCGTGGATCTGGCCGGACTCACCACGCAGATCCGCGACATTTTCGGCAGCGAGTGTCTGCCCATCAACCTGCCCGCCGAGGGCGGCAAGCGGGTGATCGACTGCTTCTTCCAGCCGAGCGGCGAGGGTGCCGATTTCTCCACCGTCGAGGAGGCCCACAGCCAGATCATCGACCAGGTGGTGGAGGTCGACGAGGAGTTGATGGAGCTCTATCTGGAACAAGGCCAGGATCTGAAACCCGAGCAGCTCCACGACCCCTTCGAGGAGGCCCTGCGCGAGGCCCATCTGATCCCCATCTGCTACGTCTCCGCCAAGACCGGCGCGGGCATCGCCGAGCTGCTCAACATCCTGGTGCGGCTGATGCCAAACCCTGCGGAGGGCAACCCGCCGCCCTACATGAAGGGCGAGGGGGCGAAGATCGAGCCGGTCACGGTGCGCCCGGACCCGAGCCTTCATGCCCTGGCCCACGTGTTCAAGGTGATCAACGACCCGTTCCGGGGCAAGATCGGCGTCTTCCGCATCCACCAGGGGCGCATCACCCCCAACAGCCAGCTCTTCGTCGGCGACGCGCGCAAGCCGTTCAAGGTCAACCGCCTGTTCCGCGTCCACGGCAACGAGCTGATCGAGGTCGACGAGGGGGTGCCGGGCGATATCCTGGCGATGGCCCGGGTCGAGGACATCCATTTCGACGCGGTGCTGCACGACTCCCACGACGAGGACCACCACCATCTGCGCACCATCGAGTGCCCGGTGCCCCTGTACGGGCTGGCGGTCACCCCGGCGAAGCGCGGCGACGAGCAAAAGCTCACGGACGCCCTGCGCAAGCTCCAGGACGAGGATGCCTGCTTCCACCTGGAGCACAACGCCTCCGCCAACGAGACCATTATGCGGGGTATGGGCGAGCTGCATCTGAAGGTGCTCTTGCGGCGCCTGTCCGAACAGTTTCACGTCGAGGTCGACACCAAGCCGCCGAGCATCGCCTACCGCGAAACCATCACCGCCAAGGCGGAGGGCCACCACCGGCACAAGAAGCAGACCGGCGGCGCCGGCCAGTTCGGGGAGGTCTATCTGCGGGTGGAGCCGCTCGAGCGGGGCGCCGGATTCGAGTTCGTCGACGCGATCGTCGGTGGCGTCATCCCCGGCCAGTTCATTCCCTCGGTGGAAAAAGGCGTACGCCAGGTGCTGCAGGAGGGGGCCGTCGCCGGCTACCCGCTGCAGGACGTGCGGGTGAGCCTCTATGACGGCAAGTTCCATCCGGTGGACTCCAAGGACATCGCCTTCGCCACCGCGGGACGCAAGGCATTCCTCGACGCGGTCGAGAAGGCCAAGCCGGTGATCCTGGAGCCGATCGTCAAGATCCGCATCACCGCCCAGGACAGCGCCATGGGCGATCTGGCCGGCGATCTTTCGAGCCGGCGCGGACGCATCAACGGCAGCGAGGCGAAAACCGGCGGCCGCATCGCAATCGACGGAGAGGTGCCGTTGGCGGAGCTCGAAGGCTACGAATCGCGACTCAAGTCACTGACCGGGGGCGAGGGCACCTACAGCATCGAGCTGAGCCATTACGACCCCGTTCCCGCCAACATCCAGAAACAACTCATGGACGCCTTTGAGCGCGCCGAGGACTGATCGCGCCCAGGGAACCCTCCGGCCCGCGATCCAGCGAGCCGGAGGGTTCCTCACCCGTTCCGAATCGCCGCCATCCAGCCGCGCAGATGTCGTCTCCAGCGGGCGCATGCGCCCGCGACCGAGCGCCATCAGATCAGGTAGGCCCTGGCCTCTTCGCCTGGATTGGGCAGGCCCGCGATCCGCCAGATCGCGAGGCAGCCGCCGAACAGGGCATAGACCTGCGCCTTGGGGATGTCGGTCGCCCGGCACACCCGCCGCATGCTCGGCTGGGCATCGAGCTCCTGAAAGCGATCACGGATGTACCGGATCACGCGCAGGTGCTTCTCGGTGAGGGGCGCGACCCCGTGCTGCGCCGCAATCTCCCGACCGAGATCTTCGCTCCAGAGCTCGTAGTCGAGAAGAAATCCGTCCGCGTCGAACAGGGTGTTGGCGCCGGTGGTCGTTTGATCCGTAATCGTCTCTCGTACCTGCATCTGGGTGATCTCCGTGTGCTGCTGAGGTTCCTGGTGAAAAACCAGACGGCCTATGCCGTTGGGGACAGTATGGGCGCCTGCTATAATCATGCAAAATAATAATTCATGCTGATTGATCATCCTTCATGATATGGAGCTTCGCCATCTCAAATCGCTGGTGACCCTGGCGGATTCGGATTTCAGCGTCAGCCATACGGCGCTGCGGCTCAATCTGGTACAACCGGCGATCTCCCAGCACCTCAAGCAACTGGAAGAAGAGCTGGGCACGCGACTGTTTCGCCGCAACGGGAAACGCCTGGTCGGGCTCACTCCCGTCGGTCAGCAGGTAGTGGGTTACGCCCGCAGCACACTCGCAGGGGCGGCGAACATTCTTGCGATCGGGGCCGACCGGCAGACGGACGACCGCGGTATGCTTCGCATCGGTACCACCCATACCGAGGCCCGTTACGTTCTGCCGCCGGCGGTCCGCCGTTTCCGGCAGGCCTACCCCGGGGTGGAGGTTCAGATCCATCATGGGACACCGCAACAGTTGGCGGAGATGACCCTGCGCGACGCCGTGGACATCGCAGTCAGCACCGAGGCCGCGGGCAACCATCCGGCGCTCGTATCGGTCCCCTGCTACCGCTGGAACCGCTGCCTGATCGCGCCTCCTGGACACCCGGTCCTCGACGCCCGCCCGATCACGCTCGAGCTGCTCTGCGAGCTGCCCGTGATCACCTACGTATTCGGCTTCACCGGGCGCGGTCATCTGAGCGACACCTTCGCCAAGGAGGGTCTGCAACCGCGCGTGGTGCTGAGCACCGCGGACACGGACCTGATCAAGGCTTACGTGCGGGAGGGCCTGGGCATCGGCATCATCGCCGACCCGGCCTACGACCCCGAACGGGACGCGGATCTCGGCCGGCGCGACCTCAGTCACCTCTTCCCCTGGGAGGTCACCCGCATCGCGCACCTGCGCGACAAGTACCTGCGCCGGTTTCAGCAGGGCTTCATCGACCTGCTTCAGGCGGAAGCGGGAACGCCGCGCCTGCAGCGGCGCTGACGCGGGCCAGAGGTACCGTCTGAGGCGGCGCGCGTCAGCGAATCCCGCCGCTTTCGAGCCCGAGCGCCTCGCCGCGTGACTTCTCGCCCGCGCCTGTCTCCTGCTAATCTTAGGAGCGGAAGACCGGGCACGATGGTTTCGCGCCCAAGCCGCCTGACTCCCTCGTCACCGCTGACGGCGTGACGGCACCACCACGCAGGAAACAACGCCCATGCGCATGTTCGACGCCGAATCGCGGGTCATCCAGGACTTGAAGGATGAGTGCGAGATCATCGTGGAGAAAGACCTCCAGGGATTCGGCGTATACGCCGCCCGCCATCCGACCTTGGGCAAGGTCGTCATCGTGGTAGGCAAGGACGGCAGCGGCGTCATCGTCGAGACCGAGGAGTAGGCCGGGCCAGCCGGAGTCCGCCCCCTCCCGCTCCGAGTCCCGGTCGGAGAAGTCCCGCGGACGCGCTGGACATCGCGAATTCCTGGAGCACGACCAGGGAATTTGTGTGAAGATTCCCATTCGGTTTCATCCCGGAAGAGGTATCGCAGGATGAGCAAGCCCAAACTCCCCCCCGAGATCCAGCGCGTCGTCGAGGCCAGGCACCCGGATCCATTCGCCGTGCTCGGCCGTCACGTCAAGGGGGACCGCGCGACCGTGCGCGTGCTCCTGCCCCACGCCGAGGACGTCTCCATCGCCGAGGGCAACCACGCTATGCGCCGGGTTGAAGGCACGGACCTGTTCGAGTGGGAGGGCAAGGCGACGGAGGTCCCCGAACGTTACCGCCTTATCTGGCGAGACGACGCGCACCGAGAGCACATCGCACACGACCCCTATTGTTATCCCCACCAACTCGGGGACCTCGATCTGCATCTCTTCGGCGAGGGCAAGCATTGGCACGCCTACCGACTGCTCGGCGCACGCGAGCACCAGGCGGACGGCACCGCCGGCGTGCTTTTCTCGGTGTGGGCGCCAAGCGCCGCGCGGGTCAGCGTCGTCGGTGATTTCAACCGCTGGGACGGCCGCAGTCACCCGATGCGTGTGCACGGCAACGGGGTCTGGGAACTGTTTATCCCCGACCTGCCGACGGGCATCGTCTACAAATTCGAGATCCGCGCCCAGAATGGGGACGTTTTCCTCAAGTCCGATCCCTACGGCCGCCGCTTCGAGGTGCGTCCCAACAATGCCTCGATCGTCGAGCCGCCCACCGAATTCACCTGGACGGACCAAGATTGGCTGATGGGCCGCGCGGACCAAGACTGGATCCACAGCCCCATGTCCGTGTACGAGGTGCACCTCGGGTCCTGGCAGCGCGGCCCCGAGGGCGAGATGCTCAATTATCGCCTCCTCGCCGAGCGGCTGGTCGAATACGCCCGCGATCTGGGATTCACCCATATCGAGCTGATGCCGGTCACCGAGCATCCCTACGACAAATCCTGGGGCTATCAGACCACGGGCTACTACGCCCCCACCAGCCGCTTCGGCACCCCAGACGACTTCCGCTGGTTCGTCAACCACTGTCACGAGCACGGCATCGGCGTCATCCTGGACTGGGTCCCGGCGCACTTCCCGAAGGACGCCCACGGGCTGGCCCGGTTCGACGGCACCGCGCTCTACGAGCACGAGGATCCGCGCCTGGGCGAGCACAGGGACTGGTCGACGCTGATCTACAACTTCGGCCGCTACGAGGTGAAGAACTTCCTCATCTCGAGCGCCCTCTTCTGGCTCGAGGAGTTCCACATCGACGGACTGCGGGTGGACGCGGTGGCCTCGATGCTGTACCTCGACTACTCGCGCCAGGAGGGAGAGTGGATACCCAACCGCTACGGCGGACGCGAGAACCTGGAGGCGATCGACTTCCTGCGCGAGCTCAACGAGATCACGCACGCCCAGATACCGGGGGCGCTGATCATGGCCGAGGAGTCCACCTCCTGGCCGCAGGTGACCAAACCGACCTACCTCGGCGGGTTGGGCTTCGACCTCAAGTGGAACATGGGCTGGATGAACGACACCCTGCGTTACATCGAGCACGAGCCCATCCACCGGCAGTATCATCAGGACATGCTGACCTTCAGCATGCTGTACGCCTTCACCGAGAACTTTCTGCTCCCCTTCTCCCACGATGAGGTGGTCCACGGTAAGCGCTCCATGCTGAACAAGATGCCGGGCGACGAGTGGCAGCGCTTCGCCAACCTGCGCCTGATCTACACCTACATGTTCACCCACCCGGGCAAGAAGCTCCTGTTCATGGGCACCGAGTTCGGCCAGGGCACCGAATGGGACAGCACCGGCGTGCTCGACTGGTACGTGCTCGACTATCCCTTACATCAAGGGGTACAGCATCTCGTGAGAGATCTCAACGACGTCTACCGCGGAGACCCGGCACTGCACGTCCACGACTTCGAGTGGGAGGGCTTCGAGTGGATCGACTGCCACGACGCCCAGAACTCGGTGCTCGTCTACCTGCGCAAGACCGGTGACGACTTCGTGGTCGTGGCGCTCAACTTCACGCCGGTGCCGCGGGAGGGCTACCGCATCGGAGTCCCCGCCCCCGGCGTCTACCGGGAAATCCTCAACTCCGATGCCATCGACTACGGCGGAAGCGGCGTCGGCAACGGGGATCAGACCCTCGCGGCCGAAGAGAGACCCTGGATGAACCGGCCTTACTCCCTCGCGGTGAGGCTGCCGCCGATGGCCGGGATTCTGCTCAAGCTCGCGCCCCCCGCGAGCGCGTCGGTAGAGGACCCAGCGAACGATCAGACCGAGGCGGCCTGAACCGGCCCAGCGTGGCGAACCGCGTTCGCATGCCGTGACAACGATGCATCGAGTCGGATCGAGCCCGGCAGCGGGACATCACCTCCGAGGATAGAGCGATGGCGAAAAGAGTTCCGGGCAAAGACAAATCTGTGACCGACAGCCGCAAGGCAAAACCGGGGAAGCCCTCCCCCGCGCGGCGACCGGATGCCCCCAACCGCTCGCCCGCCGCCACCCGTGGCGCGAGGGCGAGAGCAGCGGCCAAGAAGGTCGCGCCACCAGCTCAGGCAGCGGAGCCCAGATCCCCGGCTGCCGCGCCGGAGCCGCCTGGGCCGGGCGCCGCTCCCGTTACAGGCGGATCCCCGCGGACGGAAACGAAGGCCGAACCCGCACAGCGTACCTCGGGTGAGGAAGCAACGGCGGCCCGGGAGCCGCCCACCCACTCTGCGCCCGCGACGCCACGCTCCCCGGGTGAGCAGCAGCGATCACCGGCCCCGCCCGAGCCCGAGACCGAGGCGGTGCCCTACCCCGGAGAGGAGATCGCGGCCCCCGCCGAGGCGGAATCCGTCCACATCGAGGAACCGGTACCGGAGCAGGAGCCGGCGCCGTCTTGGGAAGCGCCCGAGGTGCACCAGGGCCCAAGCCTGTTCATTGTCCACATCACCCCGGAGATGGCCCCGGTGGCCAAGGTCGGGGGGCTGGCGGACGTGGTATTCGGGCTGTCGCGCGAGCTCGCCATCCGCGGCAACCATGTGGAGATCGTACTGCCCAAATACGACAACCTGCGCTACGACCACATCTTCGAGCTGCACCCGGTTTTCGACGATCTGTGGGTGCCCTGGTACGACGGCGCCATTCACTGCACCGTCTATTTCGGTTTCGTGCACGAGCGCAAGTGCTTCTTCATCGAGCCCCACTCCCAGGACAACTTCTTCAACCGCGGCAGCATCTACGGCTTCGACGACGACGTGATGCGTTATGCGTTCTTTGCCCGCGCGGCGATGGAGTTCCTGCTCAAGTCGGGCAAGCATCCCGACATCATCCACTGCCACGACTGGCAGACCGCGCTGGCGCCGGTTTTCCTCTACGAGATCTACCAGCACCTCGGGATGACCCACTCGCGTGCCTGCCTGACCATCCATAACTTCAAGCACCAGGGGGTCACCGGCATGGAGGTGCTGCGCGCCACCGGCCTGCAGCAGCCAGAGCGCTTCTTCGACCACAACCGGATGCGCGACAACAAGAACCCGAATGCCCTGAACCTGCTCAAGGGCGGCATCGTCTACTCCAACTTCGTCACCACCGTCTCGCCGCGCTACGCCTTCGAGACCAAGGACCAGGGACAGGGCTTCGGCTTGGAGCCGACCCTGCACACCCACCACATGAAGTACGGCGGGGTCGTCAACGGCATCGACTACGACGTCTGGAACCCGGAAATCGACTGGCATATCCCAGTGCGCTACGGGGTCGACTCCATCGACGGCAAGTACGACAACAAACGCGCCCTGCGCCACCGCCTGATGCTGGCCGACAACGAAAAGCCCATCGTCGCCTTCATCGGCCGACTGGATCCGCAGAAGGGCCTGGAGCTGGTGCGCCACGCCATCTTCTACGCCCTCGAAAGAGGTGCGCAGTTCGTCCTGCTGGGGTCGAGTCCGGACCACGGCATCAATGCCGACTTCTGGGGCCTCAAGCGCATGCTCAACGACAGCCCTGACTGCCACCTGGAGATCGGATTCGACGAGGACCTCGCCCACCTGATCTACGCCGGCGCGGACATGATGCTGGTGCCCAGCCGCTTCGAACCCTGTGGCCTGACGCAGCTGATCGCGCTGCGTTACGGCACCATCCCGGTTGTGCGCGCCATCGGCGGGCTCGCGGACACGGTATTCGACAAGGACCACGCCCACCTCCCGCTGCACGAGCGCAACGGCTACGTCTTCGAGCATTACGACCTAGCCGGTCTGGAGTCCGCCCTCGGGCGCGCCATCGCCTGCTACTACCATCATCCGGATCATTTCCGGGAGCTGATGAAGAACGCGATGCGCAGCGACTACTCTTGGAACATCCCGGGCCGCGACTACCTGAACATCTACGAGTACATCCGCCACAAGTAGCCGAGACCACGGCTGATCGAAGGTTCCGTCCGCCGCGGATCTGCGGTGCCCCGAGACCAGCCGCGGGCCGCGTACCGGGGCTCGCCGCCAACCAAGAATCATTCACGCATGAAGATCTACAACCTGTTTCCCCTGCTCGCCGGGCCATTCAGCGACTGGCAGCCACACCTCGAGCGCGCCGCGGCGATGGGGTTCGACTGGGTGTTCGTGAATCCCATCCAGCAGCCGGGGCGCTCGGGCAGCCTCTATTCCATCGCCGATTACTTCCGGATCAACGGCGCGCTGCTCAGACCCCGTTCGCGCAAGCGCCCGGAAACCCAAGTGAAGGAGATGGTCAAGCAGTCCGAACGCCTCGGCATGCGCATGATGATCGACCTGGTCGTCAACCATTGCGCGGTCGACGCCAAGCTCGTGACGGAGCGACCCGAGTGGTTCCTGCGCGACGGCGGCGGCGTGGCCAATCCCTTTTGCGTGGAGGAGGACGGCACCAAGGTCGTTTGGCGCGACCTAGCCCAGTTCGACCACCGGCATTCGCGCGACAGCGAGGGGCTGCTGCGCTACTGCGGGGACATCGTCGAGTACCTGGTAGGCCTGGGATTCAGCGGCTTCCGTTGTGACGCTGCCTACCAGCTCCCGGTGAGCTTCTGGCAGCGCCTCATCGAGCGCATCCGGCGCGCGCACCCCGGGACGGTCTTCGTCGCGGAGACCCTGGGCTGCACGCAGGAGCAGACCAGGCAGACCGCGTCCGCCGGCTTCGACGCCATCTACAACAGCTCCAAGTGGTGGGATTTCTCGAGCCCCTGGCTGCTGGAGCAGTACGAGCTCACCCGCCAGATCGCCCCGTCCATCAGCTTCCCCGAGAGTCACGACACCGCACGCCTGTTCGCTGAGTCAGGCGGCAACCTCGACGTTCTCAAGCAGCGCTACCTGTTCGCCGCGCTGTTCTCCGCCGGGGTCATGATGCCGATCGGATACGAGTTCGGCTTCCGCAACCCTCTGCACGTGGTGAATACCCGCCCGGAGCATTGGGAGTCGCCCGCGGTGGACATCACCGATTTCGTCGCACGGGTCAACCGGATCAAGACGGAGCACGCACTGTTTCGGGAGGAGAGCCTGATCCAGCACCTGGAGCACCCCAACCCCGGCCTCCTGCTGCTGTGGAAGGCGTCCGTGAACGGCAGCGGCCAGGCGCTGCTCGTCCTCAACAAGGACCCGTGGAACCGCCAGCACTTCCGCTGCGAGGACCTGTACCGGCTGGTGCAGGCTCCGCCCCCCCTGGTGGACGTCTCACCGGAGTGGCCCCTCGAGTACTTGCCCACCCCCTTCGAGTTCGAGCTGGCGCCGGGCATGGGCCGTGTGATGGTCACCGCCGACCCCCGCCGCTGAGGTCAAGGTCACAGGGCCGCCGCCTGGCGGGCGATGACGTAGGTCTTCGCCGAGAGTTCCAGCGAGCAGGTCCACTTGTAGGCACGGTCGAGCGTCTCCCCCCAGGCGTAGACGCCGTGACCGCGCACCATCGCGATCTTCTGATCGGCCAAGGCCTCGGCCACGGCCGCAGGCGCCTGCGGCAGATAGTCTTCGTACGGGATGCTCAGGACCGGCACCTCCTTGAAGTAGTACCGTCCCTCGAAGTCCACAGGCTGGAAATCCCGCCCGGCGAAGCTAACCGCCACCGAATAGGCGCCGTGGCTGTGGAGCAGACAGGTCGCCGCCGGCTGCGTCTGGTACACCCGTTGATGCAGCGGCGCGTCCAACGAGGACCCATTCGGACAGGGGCCATCGAGGGGGCAGAGCATTAGGTCGGAGGGCTCCAGGGTATCCGCGCAGGCACCGGTCGGGGTGACCCAGAAGCCGTCGCCCACGCGCACCGACGCGTTGCCCGAATGCGAATCATTGCAGCCGTAGCGCCGCAGCCAGCGGTAGTACCGCACCAACTCCGCACGCGGATCCCGCCGCAGGGACGTCCCTTGCTCGACACGCCGCACGATGAAGTCCGCGATTGCCTCGGGATCCTCCACGGGCAGCTCAGGAGGATGGTCGTCCCCGGGGAGGGGTCTGTCGGTCGCGACGGCCACGATATCCGGGTCGTCGGGGTAGAGGGGCGGCTTGCCGACGACGGTGCGGTGGACCTCGATCTTGGGATAGGCGGCGTGCTTGAATCCCTCGACCAACACCAGATCCAGCCGATCGGCCTCGAACCTGGCCAGCATCGCCCCCAGGTCGGGGTCCTCGCCCTTCTCCCGGTTCTCGACCTGCAGGGCCCAACGCTCGCTGGAGGCGAGCAGGGTCTGCTGCGCACCGGACTCGCGGATCTCGTAGCTGTCCTTGCCAGGAAGGTCGAGGTCGAAGGTGTGATGGGCATGCTTGAGGTAGCCCACACGCAGCCCGCGACCACTCAGCACCGGCACCAGCTTCTTGAGCAGGGTCGTCTTGCCGCTGCCGCTGGGAGCGACGAATCCGATGAAGGGAATCCGGGGTGTGCTCATCATTTTCCTCGGCCGCCGCCCCCGTCTCTTGTTCCAGTCCCGGATACGGCAGCTATCTTTTGTGAAATAATCAGATATCCAATATCCGCAAAGAGGCGCGGGCAGCGCCCGAAAGCATAACCACAAGGCTCATCATACGTTTCCAAGCCATGGCGCAGTACATCTATACCATGAACCGGGTCGGCAAGGTCGTGCCGCCCAAGCGGGTTATCCTGCGGGATATCTCCCTTTCCTTTTTCCCCGGCGCGAAGATCGGCGTGCTCGGTCTCAACGGCTCGGGCAAATCGACGCTACTGCGCATCATGGCGGGGGTCGACACCGAAATCGAGGGCGAGGCGCGACCCCAGCCCGGCATCCATGTGGGCTATCTGTCCCAAGAGCCGCAGCTCGACGCGAGCAAGGACGTGCGGGGAAACGTCGAGGAAGCGCTCGGACACATCAAGCAGGCCCTCACCCGGCTCGATGAGGTCTACGCCGCCTACGCGGACGCCGAGGCCGACTTCGACGCCCTGGCCAAGGAGCAGGCCGAGCTCGAGGACCTGATCCAGGCCACCGACGGGCACAACCTGGAGCGCACCCTGGAGGTAGCCGCCGACGCCCTGCGCCTGCCGCCCTGGGACGCCGACGTGGGCAGACTCTCCGGCGGGGAGCGCCGGCGCGTGGCCCTGTGCCGGCTGTTGCTGTCCAAACCTGACATGCTGCTGCTAGACGAACCCACCAACCACCTGGACGCGGAGTCGGTCGCCTGGCTGGAGCGCTTCCTGCACGAGTATCCGGGAACGGTCGTCGCGGTGACCCACGACCGCTACTTCCTCGACAACGTGGCGGGCTGGATCCTGGAGCTCGACCGCGGCTACGGGATACCCTGGGAAGGCAACTACTCATCCTGGCTGGAGCAGAAGGAACAGCGGCTGGAGAGGGAGCAGAAGCAGGAGGCGGCCCGCATCAAGACCATGAAGCACGAGCTCGAGTGGGTGCGCTCGAACCCCAAGGGGCGCCACGCCAAGAGCAAGGCCCGCCTGGCGCGCTTCGAGGAGCTTTCGTCCCAAGAAGTACAGACCCGCAACGAGACCAACGAGATCTACATCCCGCCCGGCCCGCGCCTGGGCGACCTCGTCATCGAGGCCAAGGCGCTGAAGAAGGCATACGGCGACAATCTCTTGTATGACGATCTCTCGTTCAACCTGCCCAAGGGCGGCATTGTCGGCATCATCGGCCCCAACGGCGCCGGCAAGACCACCCTGTTCCGTATCCTGACCGGCCAGGAGCAGC
Organism: uncultured Chromatiaceae bacterium; assembly: GCA_964395315.1. Classification (GTDB taxonomy): domain Bacteria; phylum Pseudomonadota; class Gammaproteobacteria; order Chromatiales; family Chromatiaceae; genus CAVORB01. Next base: position 42,983 of record CAYNBI010000014.1, read on the forward strand.
CCGACGCGGGCGAGCTGCGCGTCGGCGACACGGTTCAGATCGCCTACGTCGACCAGAGCCGCGACGCCCTCGACGGGTCGAGGACCGTGTGGGAGGAGATCTCCGACGGCGCCGACAACATCGTGGTCGGACGCTACGAGATGCCCTCGCGGGCGTACGTGAGCCGTTTCAACTTCAAGGGCACCGACCAGCAGAAGCGCATCGGAGACTTGTCCGGGGGCGAGCGCAACCGCGTGCATCTCGCCAAGCTGCTGAAGAGCGGCGGCAACCTGCTGCTGCTCGACGAGCCCACCAACGACCTCGACGTGGAAACCCTGCGCGCCCTCGAAGAGGCGCTGCTCGCCTTCCCCGGCTGCGCGGCCATCATCAGCCACGACCGCTGGTTCCTGGACCGCGTCGCCACCCACATCCTCGCCTTCGAGGGGGAGTCGCAGGTCACCTGGTTCGAGGGCAACTACGCCGACTACGAGGAGGACCGACACCGCAGACTCGGGGCCGAAGCGGACCAGCCACACCGCATCAAGTACCGACGGCTATCGGGCTAGACCGGCATGATCCGCCCAGCCCTGCGCGCGAACCGGGTTCATGAAGAGGCCTAACGGCGGCACTCCCGTTCGCGGCTCGGCGGGGCACGCGGCGAGCGACCCGCAACGCATCAGGAGCGCGATGCTCCTGTTCTCGACCCTCGTGACGCTGCTGCTCGTCTGGGCCACCTGGGACCAGATCCGCCTCCGCCTGGGGTACGAAAAGGCCCTCGCCAGTCAGGCGACCGCCTCGCTGACGGAGACCATTCACGCGCGCATGCAGGAGATGGAGGCGCGGCTGCGGGGCTTCGCCAGCCGGGAACAGGCCCTGCTGGGGGCAGTCGCGGCGTCCCCGGACTCACCCGCGCTCATCGACAGCCTCTGGTTACTGCTGCAGCTCGAGTTCCCGGAAGCCCAGAAGGCCCTGATCCTGAACGCGGGCAACGGGCGGATCGTCACCTTGGGTGGAGCCTTGCACGGCGCGAGCCTGGTCCACCTGCGCCAGTTGCTGCGCGGCGCCGCTCCGAGCCTGCGGATCCACGGCCATGCCGGAAAACCCGAGAGCGCCGACATCGCCACCACCTGGCAGAGCAGCGGGGACCGCGCCGGCGGCCTGCTGATCAGCGTCGGTTGCCAACAGCTGTGCGGTCCGATCGCGGCAGCCGCCCCCGGCGGACACAGCCTGCGGTTCGTTCCCGCCGCTGACGTCCCGGGCGCAGCCGGCGGCGAGCCCGATGGGACCGCAGTCGCGGCGGAGCGGCTCGGCCCGCTGCTCGCACGCCTCCCGCTGGCGGACACCGGGTGGGTGCTCGAGGACCGCCTGAGTTGGGATCAGGCCCTCGCCCTGGTGCTCGGGCGCGTGGCCCTGGGGCTGGCGTTGGCCGCGGCCCTGCTGTTCGCTGGCATCCCGTTCTATCGGCGGCTGGTAGGGCAGAGCCGTGATGCAGAGCGGATCAAGGCTGAGCTGCGCGAGGATCAGCTCAAACTGCAGGCCGTGCTCGCGGCCACGACGGAGGGCATGGTGCTCACCGACGCGGCGGGCCGCATCGAGTTGTTCAATCCCGCGGCCGAGATGATGTTCGGCCGTCTGGCCGTGGACGTCCTGCATACCGAGGTCATCAGGCTGCTGCCGGAGTTCTTCTCCACGGCAAGCCTCGGGAGCCTGATGGCCGAGCAGCCCGGCATCGACTCCCCCACCCTGGTGCGCGAGAGCAGCGGACGGCGCAGAGGGGGCGAGGAGTTTCCGGTCCGCCTGTGGGTGAGCACCTCCCGTTTCGACGGCAAGCCGCACCTGCTGATCGTGGCCCAGGATCTCACAGAGCATGCGCACAACGAGGAGAAGCTGGTGTTCCTGGAGCACCATGACGTCCTCACCGGCCTGCCCAACCGCAGGGAGTTCGAACAGAGGCTGTCGCAGCTCCTCGACCGGGACCTGGCTGGCGCTGGTCCGCATGCCCTGTGCTACGTCGACGTCGACCAGTTCAAGCTGGTGAACGACACCTGCGGCCACGACGCCGGCGACGAGCTGCTGCGGCAGATCGCCGTCCTGTTCGAGTCCAAGATGCGGGGAACCGAGATCATCGCCCGCCTCGGCGGCGATGAGTTCGGCGCCCTGCTGCTCAACTGCACAGCCGAGGAAGCCACCCGCATCTGCGACGGCTTCATGCAGACCGTGCGCAGCTTCCTGTTCACCTCGCGTGACCAGTCCTTCGACGTCGCCGTCAGCATCGGGCTCGTCGAGTTCACCGTTGCCAGCGAAGGCGCATCCAGCATCCTCAGCAAGGCCGACGTCGCCTGCGAGATGGCCAAGCGGCATGGCCGCGACCGGATCCACGTCTATCACGAGGGGGACACGGAGCTCGTCCGCCACCATGGCGACATGCGCCTCGTCTCCACCATCTCCCGCGCCTTGAGCGACGGGCGCTTCCGGCTCTATGCGCAGCCCATCGTGCCGATCGCCTCCGGCGACTCGAAGCGCCACTTCGAGGTCCTGGTCAGGATGGTGGACGAGAACGGCATTCCCGTCATCCCGGACGACTTCATCCCCGCGGCCGAGCGCTACATCCTGATGCCGTCGGTCGACCGCTGGATCATCAACCGCCTGTTCAGCCTGCAGGCGCAGAACCTCCGCGCCTGGCATGCCCAGGGCTGCGAAAGCTTCCTGTTCGCGGTCAACCTATCCGGGACATCGATCACGGACGAGGGGTTCCTGCGCTACCTCAAGCGCCAGTTCGCCGAGTGGGACGTCCCCTATCGGAGCATCTGCTTCGAGATCACCGAGACGGCGGCGGTGCGCAAACTGGAGCAGGCCCGCACCTTCATGGAAGAGCTCTCCGCCCTCGGCTGCAGCTTCGCCCTGGACGACTTCGGCACCGGCCTGTCCTCCTACAGTTATCTGCGCGAGCTGCCGGTGGACTATCTGAAGATCGACGGCAGCTTTGTGCGCGGCATGACCGAGGATCCCGTGAACCACGCCCTGGTGGATTCGATCAACCAGATCGGGCACGTGCTGGGTCTGCGGACCATTGCCGAATGGGCGGAGGACAAGGCCACGGTCAACCAGCTGCGGGCACTGAACGTCGACTTCGCCCAGGGCTACGCCGTCGGCGAACCGGTGCTCATGGACGGTCTGACGCTCGCCGACGCCGTCGTCGAGCGCCCGCTGCAGCGCGCCGTCTTGTGAGCGACGTCCCGGCGCTCATCGATCGCGCGGCGGCGCTGCTCGATCGGATCGAAGACCTCCTGCCGTCGGCACCGGCGACGCCGGACTGGGGCGCTCAGGCCTTCCGCTGGCGCAAGGAGCGCGGCCACGGCCAGCTGCAAGCGGTACCGCACCCGCATCGCGTCGCCATCGGCGATCTGCTGTGCCTGGAGCACCAGAGGGCGGAGATCGAGCGCAACACCCGCCAGTTCCTCGCCGGCAGGAGCGCCAACAACGTCCTGCTCTGGGGTTCCAGGGGCACCGGCAAGTCGTCCCTGGTCAAGGCCCTGTTCAACGAGCTGCGGGGGCATGGACTGCGCCTGATCGAGGTGGACAAGGACGACCTGGTGGACCTGCCCGACATCCTGGAGCTGGTGCGCTACCGTTCGGAGCGTTTCCTCATCTTCTGCGACGACCTCTCGTTCGAGGCCAGCGAGACCGGCTACAAGGCGCTGAAGGCGGCGCTGGAGGGCTCCATCAGCGCCGCACCGGACAACCTGCTGATCTACGCGACCTCCAACCGCCGTCACCTGATGCCCGAGTTCCAGCGCGAGAATCGGGAGGCGCGGCTGGTGGACGGGGAGATTCACCAGGGCGAGAGCGTGGAAGAGAAGATCTCGCTCTCGGACCGCTTCGGGCTCTGGATCGCCTTCCACCCCTTCACCCAGGCGCAGTACCTCACAGTGGCCCATCACTGGCTGCGGCGGCTCGGCGTGACGGCGAGCGACCGCGAGGAGATCGACCGCGCCGCGCTGCAGTGGGCGCTGCGGCGTGGGTCGCGCAGCGGGCGCACCGCGTGGCAGTTCGCCCGCGACTGGGCGGGGCGGACGGGACCCTAAAGAGAGGCTGACTGTGGGCCATCCCGGCCAGAATCAGCACGTCCCTGTGCCGCGGGAAGCGCTGAATGGCTCAGCAATTTTCCGGCAGAACTCCGGCCACGCCGCGGTTCGCCTCCCATCGGCACGGCAGGAATCCGCAGCTGGAGCGGAATTGCCGCCAGACGCGGAAACGGGGCGTGACGCCCCGTTTCCCCATCACTCGGCCGCAGCCAGCCTCAGCGGTGCGGGAACTCCGGCGGCCGGGGTGGCTCCGGCATGGCCGGAATCGGCGGTGGCTCCGGCATGGGCGGGCGCACGTAGTTCGGGAAATCCGGGTTGAGCCAGCCTTCCTGCGCCAGCTTCTCCGCCGGCGGGCGCAGACGCGAGGTGTAGTCCAGTACGGCCGCCTCCTCGCGGGCGGTGAACCCCTTGATCTGCTTGACCATTTTCGGGTCCGAGTTCTTGCGGCGCCCGCTGCGGATCATGTCGAACTGACGCACCAGGTAGTTGTAGTGCTGGCCGGCGATGGCGGGCATGTGGTCCTTCTCGTTCCCCTCACCCTGCTCGCCGTGACACTTGACGCAGTTGTCCGCGTAAAGCCGCTTTCCGAGCTCGAGATCCACCCCGGGACCGACGCCGTTATGCGGCGTCATGGGCAGGGCCTCGACGTACGCGGCCACGTCCGCGATACTCTGCGCCCCGCCCAAGATGCGCGGTATCGAGAAGGGGTACATCAGCGGGTTGTCGCGGTTCCGGGCGCGGATGTCCGCCAGCTGCTTGATGATGACGGTGCGCAGCTGACCGGCGATCTGGGGGTAGGCGCCGTCCATGCTGCCCCAGCCCTCCGGGCGGTGGCAGACGGTGCACGTCAGATAGACCTTGCGCCCGTTGTCCAGATCGGGCTCCAAGGCCATCACCTGATCGTACTCCGCCTGGGCGATCTCCGCAGGCGTGGCGGCGAACAACGGGAACGCCGCGAGCGCCGAGCACGCCAGGGCGCCCGCATGTAAGACTTGTCTTGTTTTCATTTCCAATCCTCCAAGCTCCAAGTGCACGGACTCCGATGAGCGCCCAAACCGGTTCGCGGGTCACCGCCGATAGCGCCGGAGATTATTCCGGCACCGCACGGAGGCGCAACCCTGACACGAACCCAGACAATTACCCGCGCCGGCGGAGCAGCGCCGCTCCCGGTCAGCCGCTCCTCAGCTTGTCGGCCAGGTTGGCATGGAAGATGGCCTTGTGCACATCGCCCAGGCTGAGCATGCCCATCAGTACGCCGTTCTCGGCCACCGGGATGCGGCGGAAACGGTTCCGCGCCATGACGCTGGCGGCCCGCAGGACGTGGACGTCCGGGCTCACCGTGATGGGATTGCGGGTCATCAGTTCCGAGACGGACTGCGCCAACACGTCCTTGTACCTGGCCATCTCCCTGTCCAGGTCCACGTTGCCCATGCCCTCCTCCATCAGGCTCTCGAGCGTCGGAAACAGGCTGTGCAGCACATCCTTCTCGGCGATCAGCCCGACCAGCCGCCGGCCCTCCTCCACGACCGGGATACCGGGGATCCGATAGAGGCACATGATGGAAGCCACCTCCATGACCTTGGTATCCGGGCTGACCGACCGTATAGACCGGTTCATGATCTCTTTGACTTGCATGGGAAGACATACTCCTTCGGATTTGGTTCTGGTATCGACCGGTTTCCGCCGCTGACCGGTCCCAGACATCCGATCATCCGCGGTCGCTCGTTCGGCCGCCGATTATAACCCGAGCCAACGGGCCCAAACGAAGGAAGCGCAGACGGCCCGCGGATCCCCGCGCAGCCCTCGCCGAGGAATGGCCCCTGCGCCGGGGACAGGCCCATCCAGGCCGACGGTCCGCATCACGCGCCGGCGCCGTTTTCCACAGGCAAGCTCGCCCGCCTATCCACAAGGCCGACTGGCGGCAGGCCCCGCCAACACTGGCGGCGCGGCTCGAAGGCGAGCCCGTAGCGGCGGTTTGTCCACAGGCCGCGCACAGCCCGCACCCAGTTCTTCCAGCCGCTTCTACACAACATGTTGGGGTTGACAGGCTGCGTACAACGTATATATTGCGCTCAAACGCCGTCTGCCGTACCGTCCACGCAGTCTGTGGACAACCCCCGTCTGAGTAATGCACGAGCCGTCCTGAGGAGGAGCCATGGCCACCGAAGCGCCGTCCGCCGAGCCAACGCAAGACATCGCCGTACCGCCCCAGCCCGCGGAGCGCGCAAGCCGCACCGAGGTCGAGGCCCTTGCCCCGGGCAAGGTCCAGGTGATCCGCCGCAACGGCAAGGTCACCCACTTCGACGCGAACAAGATCATGGTCGCCATGACCAAGGCCTTCCTCGCCGTGGAGGGTGGCAGCGCGGCCGCCTCCAGCCGCATCCACGACAAGGTGCGCGAGCTGACCGAGCAGGTCGCCTCGGCGCTCACCCGCCGCCTGCCCGGCGGCGGCACGGTACACATCGAGGACATCCAGGACCAGGTGGAGCTGGCGCTGATGCGCGCCGGTGAGCACAAGGTCGCCCGCGACTACGTGCTCTACCGCGAGGAGCGCGCGCGCGAGCGCGCCCAGAAGGCGGCGGCCGAGCCCAAGGCGGAGGCGCCGGGGCTCAGCGTCACCCTGGCCGACGGCAGCACCCGGCCGCTGGACATCGAGCGCATGCGCCGCCTGGTCGAGGAGGCCTGCCGCGATCTGGACGCGTTGGACGGCGAGAAGATCCTCGCCGAGACCATGCGCAACCTGTTCGACGGCGTCAAGGAGGCCGATGTGGGCCAGGCGCTGGTCATGAGCGCCCGCGCCATGATCGAGAAGGAGCCGAGCTACAGCAAGGCCGCCGCCCGCCTCCTGCTGGACGTCCTGCGGCGCGAGGGTCTGGGTTTTCTGGGCCTGGGGATCGGGGTAGAGACCCAGGCGGACCTGGCCGAGCGCTACGCCGAGTACTTCTGCGCCTACGTCAAGCGCGCCGCGGACCTGGAGCTGCTCGACCGGCGCCTCGCCCAGTACGACCTCGCCCGTCTCGGCGCGGCGCTGAAGCCCGAGCGCGACCTGCAGTTCACCTACCTCGGGCTGCAGACCCTCTACGACCGCTACTTCATCCACACCGCCGAGGGGGTGCGCTTCGAGCTGCCCCAGGCCTTCTTCATGCGCGTCGCCATGGGGCTCGCCATCAACGAGATCGACCGCGAGGAGCGGGCGATCGAGTTCTACGAGCTCCTGTCCAGCTTCGACTTCATGAGCTCGACGCCGACCCTGTTCAACTCCGGCACGCTGCGCCCGCAGCTCAGCTCCTGTTACCTGACCACGGTGCCGGACGACCTCGACGGCATCTACGGCGCGATCAAGGACAATGCGCTCCTCTCCAAGTTCGCCGGCGGCCTCGGCAACGACTGGACCCGCGTGCGCGGCATGGGCGCCCACATCAAGGGGACCAACGGCAAGAGCCAGGGCGTGGTGCCCTTCCTCAAGGTGGCCAACGACACCGCCGTGGCGGTCAACCAGGGCGGCAAGCGCAAGGGCGCCGTGT
>CAYNBI010000015.1:0-46848 GCA_964395315.1 uncultured Chromatiaceae bacterium
GCCAGTGCGCCGACGCGTGAAGCAGGAACTTGGTCAGGGCGGACGCGACCATCAGCGCGACCCCCGGCCACAGCAGCCATTCGATCATGGTGGCGAACCAGCTGGCGTCCGGGTCGTCCAGTCCCGCCGCCACGAAGCCCTCGTAGAGGCCCCAGGGGCCGAGCACACCCCAGGAGAGAATGCCGCCGAGCAGAAGCGAGACGCCGGCGCGAAAGCCGATGATGGCACCGAAACCCGCCAGCATCAGGGAGGGATCGAGGGCGAAGGTCAGGTTCTTCGCGCTGATGGCCTCAAGGGCCGAGACCTTGCCGAGCGCCGGTAGCTGGAATCCGAAGCCAGGCCGGGGCAGACTGGCCACACCGGTGTCGATCCATTTGAGCGCGCCGGACAGAGCGGCGCTCGCAAGCAGCACCCGCAGCTTGAGCGCCGCCTCCCGACCGCGATCGAAGACCTCCATCAGAGTCTCCGCCGTCGCCCGGCCGGTCGGGAAGGGGAGGCCGGAGCGCAGGATAAGCGACTCCCGCAGGTACCAGGCGACCCAGATCCCCAGAAAGCTCACGGCGAACACCCAGGCGATAAGCTCCGAAAGCGGCAAGTTCGCGCCGGAAAGCATGGCCAGGGCCGGAATCGGGGCGACGAGACCGCCGGAAATGATATTGGCGGACGAGGACGCCGTCGTCTGGGCGATGTTGCCTTCCCCGCGCCCGAACTCCCGACCCAGCTCGAAGCGGGCGAGCAGGGCCCAGAATCCCGAGGCGATCAGCACGGCGATGATGGAGACGTTGAACGACCAGCCGATCTTGAGCCCGGAGTAGACGTTGCAGGGCGTCAGAACGGCGCCCAGAAACACTCGGTGACAATCGCACGTAAGCTCAGGTGATTGTGCTGTATGACAGGGCGAAACCAGCGGCCGATCGCGGCCCGGGGTCTGGAACGGTGTCGCTCGCGTTCCGGCCCGCTGAAAGTGACCCTATTTCGGCGCAACCGATTCGATTCTCGCGCTCTCCGGAATGCGCGGGCTAGACGTAGCGCACTCCCAGGATCTCGAACTCGCGCAGACCGCCCGGCGTCTCAACGGCGGCGATGTCTCCCTCCTGCTTGCCGATCAGGGCACGCGCGATCGGAGAGCTCACCGAGATCAGCCCGTTCTTGGTATCCGCCTCGTCGTCACCCACGATCTGGAAGGTGTGCTCGGAGTCGTCGTCGAGCTCCAGCACATCCACCGTGGCACCGAAGACGACCCTGCCGTTGGCGTGGACCTTGGTGACATCGATCACCTGGGCGTGGGAGAGCTTGCTCTCCAGATCCTTGATCCGGCCCTCGACGAAGCCCTGCCGCTCACGGGCGGCGTGATACTCGGCGTTCTCTTTCAGATCGCCATGGGCCCTCGCCTCGGCGATGGCCTCGATGATGCGCGGGCGCTCGACCCGCTTGAGACGTTCGAGCTCCGTGCGCAGCTTTTCCGCACCCCCGATGGTTAGCGGGACTTTGCTCATGGCGGACTTCCTCCTGGAACTGGGTCGTGTCGAGGTCCCGCTTGCACGGGCCTGCTGCTTTGGCTTCTGAAGATACTGCCGTTCCCGGCGGGGGCCAAGCCCCGTTCAGTACAGCTCCTGGAGACGATTGACCGCCACCGCGCCCACTTGTTTCAGCGCCAGGCAGGTAGCCTCCGCGCCGGCGATGGTGGTGGTGTAGCTCACCTTGTGCTGCAGCGCCGCGCGGCGGATCTCCGCCGAGTCTGAAATCGCCTGCGCGCCTTCGGTGGTGTTGACGATGAAGCTGACCTCGCCATTCTTGATCATGTCGACGATGTGGGGCCGCCCCTCCGCGACCTTGTTCACGCCCTCGCAACCAATGCCCGCGGCGCGCACGGCTGCCGCGGTGCCATGGGTACCCCACAGCTCGAACCCAAGGTCCTTCAGATCCTGGGCAACGCGGATCAGGCGCCCCTTGTCGGCGTCGCGCACGCTGAGCATGGCCTTGCCTTTGCCCGGAAGCCGCGCCCCGGCGCCCTCCTGCGCTTTGCCATAGGCCTCGCCGAAGGTATCGCCGACGCCCATGACCTCCCCGGTGGACTTCATCTCGGGACCGAGAACGGTGTCCACGCCCGGGAACTTGATGAAGGGGAACACCGCCTCCTTGACGAAGTAGTGCTTCGGCCTGCGCTCCCGGTCATAGCCCTGCTCGGCAAGGCGCCTCCCGACCATGCAGCGGGCGGCCACCTTGGCCAGCGGCACCCCGATGGACTTGGACACGAAGGGCACGGTGCGCGAGGCGCGCGGGTTGACCTCGAGAATGTAGACTTCGTCCTCCTTGATCGCGAACTGTGCGTTCATCAGCCCGACCACGTTGAGGGCGCGGGCCATCCTGCCCATCTGGTTGCGCATGCGGTCCTGGATCGAGGGTGAGAGGGTATAGGGCGGCAGCGAGCAGGCGGAGTCGCCGGAGTGCACCCCGGCCTGCTCGATGTGCTCCATGATGCCTCCTATGAGCACGTCCTCGCCGTCGCAGATGGCGTCCACGTCGACCTCGATGGCGTCGTCCAGGAAGCGGTCCAAAAGCACCGGGGACTCGTTCGACACCTTGACCGCGACCCGCATGTAGCGGCCGAGCTCCGCCTCGTCGTAGACCAACTCCATGGCACGCCCGCCGAGCACGTAGGAGGGCCGCACCACCAGCGGGTAGCCGATCGAGGCGGCCAGCTCCAGCGCCTCGGCCTCGCTTCGAGCCGTCGTATTCGGCGGCTGACGCAGGCCCAACTCCTGGACCATGCGCTGGAAGCGCTCCCGGTCCTCCGCGAGATCGATGGAATCCGGGCTGGTGCCGATGATGGGAACGCCGGCGGCATCGAGGTCGCGGGCGAGCTTCAGCGGCGTCTGCCCGCCGTATTGGACGATGACGCCGAGCGGCCGCTCCTTGTCCACGATCTCGAGCACGTCCTCCAGGGTCAGGGGCTCGAAATAGAGCCGGTCGGAGGTGTCGTAATCGGTGGAGACCGTCTCCGGGTTGCAGTTGACCATGATGGTCTCGTAGCCGTCCTCGCGCATGGCGAAAGCGGCGTGGACGCAGCAGTAGTCGAACTCGATGCCCTGCCCGATGCGGTTCGGACCGCCGCCGAGGACCATGATCTTTTGCCGGTCCGTGGGGTCCGATTCGCACTCCTCTTCGTAGGTGGAGTACATGTAGGCGGTGCTGGCCGCGAACTCCGCGGCGCAGGTGTCCACCCGCTTGAACACCGGGCGGACGCCGAGCTCGCGGCGCCGATCGCGGATCTGCCGTTCGGTGGCGCCGGTCAGACTCGCCAGGCGGCGATCGGAGAACCCCTTGCGCTTGAGGAAGCGCAAACGATCGGCGGTGAGCGCATCCGCGCCCTGTGTCCTGACCTCATCCTCGACGCGCACCAGATCCTCGATCTGGGCCAGGAACCAGGGATCGATGCGGCTGATGCCGTGGATCTCATCCAAGGACATGCCGGCGCGGAAGGCGTCGGCGAGATACAGCACGCGTTCCGCACCGGCCTGCCGCACCTCGTGACGAATGACCTTGAGGGCGTCCGGCTCCGACGGATCGACCACCTCATCCAACCCGTACTTGTCCGTCTCCAGCCCGCGCAGGGCTTTCTGCAGCGACTCCTGGAAGGTGCGGCCGATAGCCATCACCTCGCCCACCGATTTCATCTGGGTCGTGAGCCTGGCGTCCGCTTGGGGGAACTTCTCGAAGGCGAAACGCGGAATCTTGGTCACCACATAGTCGATGGTGGGCTCGAAGGAGGCCGGGGTGGCGCCTCCGGTGATCTCGTTTCTGAGCTCGTCGAGGGTGTAGCCGACCGCAAGCTTCGCCGCCACCTTGGCGATCGGGAAGCCGGTGGCCTTGGAAGCCAGGGCCGAGGAGCGCGAGACCCGCGGGTTCATCTCGATGATGATCATGCGCCCGTTGTCGGGATTGATCGCGAACTGCACGTTGGAGCCGCCGGTGTCGACCCCGATCTCGCGCAGCACGGCGATCGAGGCGTCGCGCATGATCTGGTATTCCTTGTCCGTCAACGTCTGGGCAGGCGCCACGGTGATCGAATCGCCGGTGTGCACCCCCATCGGATCCAGGTTCTCGATCGAGCAGACGATGATGCAGTTGTCCGCGTGATCGCGCACCACCTCCATCTCGTACTCCTTCCAACCCAGCGCCGACTCCTCGATCAACAGCTCGCTGGTGGGCGAGAGGTCCAACCCGCGGCGGCAGATCTCCTCGAACTCCTCCTGGTTGTAGGCGATGCCGCCACCGCTCCCGCCGAGGGTAAAGGACGGGCGGATGATGGCAGGGAAACCGATCTGGGCCTGGACCTGGATCGCCTCCTCCAGGCTGTGAGCGATGGCGGATCGAGGCATATCGAGCCCGATCCTGCGCATCGCCTGACGGAACAGGTCGCGGTCCTCCGCCTTGTCGATGGCCTCCCGCGATGCGCCGATAAGCTCGACGCCGTATTGCTTCAGAACCCCTTCGCGCACCAGGTCGAGGGCGGTATTGAGCGCGGTCTGGCCACCCATGGTCGGAAGCAGCGCGTCCGGCCGCTCCTTGGCGATGATGCGCTCGAGCGTCGGCCAGTTGATCGGCTCGATGTAGGTGGCGTCGGCCATCTCCGGGTCGGTCATGATGGTCGCCGGATTGGAGTTCACCAGGACGACCCGGTACCCCTCCTCCCGCAGCGCCTTGCAGGCCTGGGCCCCGGAATAGTCGAACTCGCACGCCTGCCCGATCACGATGGGACCGGCGCCGATGATGAGAATGCTGTTGATATCGGTACGTTTAGGCATGTGACGAAAACCGCCAGGGCGCAGAGGACGCGGAGAAAAATGAACCGACCGTCAGTACCAGGACACCGCTGTCACTGCATGTTTCCGGTTCGTTGCTTGTGCTCACGGATCAGGTCGATGAAGTGGTCGAAGACCGGTGCCACGTCGTGCGGACCCGGACTGGCCTCGGGATGGCCCTGAAAGCCGAAGGCCGGCCGCTCCCGGTGGTGGATACCTTGCAGCGAGCCGTCGAACAGGGAGCGATGGGTGGCCTGGACCTGCTCGGGCAGGCTCTCCTCGTCCACCGCGAAGCCATGGTTCTGGCTGCTGATCATGACCCGGCCGCTCGCCAGGTCGACCACCGGGTGGTTGGCACCATGGTGGCCGAACTTCATCTTCAGGGTGCGGGCTCCACAGGCCAGGCCGAGCAGCTGATGGCCGAGACAGATGCCGAACATGGGCGTGCCAGTCTCCAGCAGCTCCCGGATGGCGGCAATCGCGTAGTCGCAGGGCTCCGGATCACCCGGTCCGTTGGACAGGAACACGCCATCGGGCCCAAGCGCCAGGACCTCCGAGGCGGACAGCTGAGCCGGCACCACAGTTACCCGGCAGCCGCGCTCCGCAAGCATGCGCAGGATGTTACGCTTGATGCCGTAATCGTAGGCGACCACGTGATGGGGCAGGCGCTCGCGGACCGGGTGCCGGGCCGCCGGGATGCCACCCTCCAGCGTCCATAAGCCCTGCGCCCACTCGTAGGGGCTGTGGGTGCTGACTTCCTTGGCCAGATCCATGCCCTTGAGCCCGGGAAAGGCCCGGGCGCCGTCCAGCGCGGCGTCCTCGTCCAGCCCGTCTCCGGCCTGGACACAGCCATTCTGCGCCCCTTTCTCGCGCAGAATACGGGTCAGCCGGCGGGTGTCTATGCCCGCGATGGCAACCACGCGGTTCCGGATCAGATAACTGTCCAGGGACTCCTTCATGCGCCAGTTGCTGGCCAGGAGGGGGAGATCGCGGATGATCAGCCCGGCGGCATGGACCCGGGACGATTCCTCGTCGTCGTCATTGGTACCCGTGTTGCCGATGTGAGGATAAGTCAGGGTCACCAGCTGCTTGCGGTACGAGGGGTCAGTCAGGATCTCCTGGTACCCGGACATGGCGGTGTTGAACACCACCTCGCCGACGCTTTCGCCCTCAGCGCCGATGGACACTCCGCGGAAGACTGACCCGTCCTCCAGCACCAGAACTGCGGGTTTTCTCAAGGGTCTCTCCGATGCAAGCGGTCGTGGCGCGGAAGCCACGCTGAATGATCTCTCGGCTGTCAACAACGCGGTCTCGCCCCGATCCGCTCGCGTCCGCGCATCAGGGCGGCCCCGCCTGTTGCCAGAGTCGCGGGAGACCGAGAGGCGCGCCGGGCGCGCTTTCACGGTATGCGGCGGTGTGAGATGGACGCTGCGCCATTGCCCGCGGCAGCGGGCAGAGACAAGCGGGGGTGGGGTGTGTGGATGCCCTAACCCGGCGAAATTCTAAAGTAACCCCCGCGCTCTGTCCACGCGGGACGATCCCGAACCGCGCTCGATGACCGGCGCCCTCCTTCCGCTGTCACAGATGCTGCCGTATCCACCCGACCAGCGCCCCCGCGTCCATCGCCCCTGAGGTGCGCGCAATCTCGCGACCCTTGCTGAATACCATCAGCGTGGGAATGCTGCGGATGCCCATGCGGCTGGCGAGTCCTTGGGCCTCCTCGGTGTTGACCTTGATCAGACGCGCACGGGGCTCTACCTGTTGAGCCGCCTGCTCGAAGGCCGGGGCCATCACCCGACAGGGGCCGCACCAGGGCGCCCAGAAGTCCACCACCAGCGGCAGGTCGCTGCGGGCCAGATGCTGCGCGAAGCGCTGCTCGTCCAGAGACAAAGCGTGCCCCGCGAACAGGGCGGCATGACATTTGCCGCACTTCGCCCCTTGCCCGAGACGCCCCTCGGGGACACGGTTGACCGCATCGCAGCTTGCGCATACGACGTGTAGAGGATCAGTCATTCGGTTCTCCTTGCTCCGCACTTCCGGAGCGCCCGGCTGCCGGTCGGCCGCGCCCCGCGGGTGCCTTGAATCGGTCTATTTGCACACTTACTTACGGGCTTTAGAGTGGTTTGCAAGCAGCAGCGGGAGATCCACATGGCCGAGTCACCTTACGTCGTCAAGGTCACCGCGGAGACATTCAATGACGTCGTCATCGAGGGCTCGCGCGAGCGTCCGATCCTGGTCGACTTCTGGGCCGACTGGTGCGCCCCGTGCCGCATGCTGATGCCGCTCCTCGCGAAGCTGGCGGACGACTACGCCGGCAAGCTCATCGTCGCCAAGGTCAACACCGAGGAGGAGCGTGACCTGGCCATGCAGTTCGGCATTCGCAGCCTGCCGACGGTGCAGCTCTTCAAAGACGGACAGCCCGTCGACCAGTTCATGGGTGCGCTCCCGGAGACCCAGATCCGGGACTTCCTCGAGCGCCATCTTCCCAGGGAGTCCGACCAGGTGCTGGCCCGGTTTCAGGGCCTGCTGGCCGCGGGCGACCTGGACGGGGCGGCAAGCCTGCTGGAGCAGGCGCGCACCACGGATCCGGAGAATCCCCGGCTGCTTCTGGCGGAGGCAAGTCTGAAGGCCGCGTCTGGGGATGTTGTCGGCGCGGAGGAAATGCTACAGCGCCTTCCCCTGGAACTCGTCAGCGACCCGGAGGTCGCGGCTCTCAAGGGCCAGGTGAGCTTCGCCGCCCTGCTCCACGACGCGCCCCCCGAGGACGTGCTCAAGGACCGGATCAAGGCCAACCCGACCGACAGCGAGGCCCGTTATCAGCTCGCGGCACACCGGGCGACGCACGGCGATTTCGAAGCTGCGCTAGAGGAGCTTCTCGATCTCCTCAAGAGGGATCGCGCCTACGGAGACGACGCAGCCCGCAAAGGCATGCTCATGATCTTCGACATGCTAGGCGGCGATGGCGAACTGGTCTCGCGCTACCGGTCGAGCATGCTCAACGCGCTTTACTGAGCAAAGGCGCACCGTGGGGGTCACCGACCGGGCTGTAGTCTGATGGCGACCTCACTGCAGCGACCGCTGTCATCTTGCCCCGTCGCCGGACGGCAGGTCCCGGTCGACTTGCCGCCGAATATCAAGAAATTCAGGCGAGTCGGGGCGGGCTCGCGAGGAATGCTCTCGATCGCCGAGACCCTCGATCCTTGCTCTGAGAGCCATACCCTGCGATTCGGGAGCCTGCGCAGCGATGCGCCGCAGCACCGACACCATGGCAGCCGGATCGAATCCCGCCTGCCGTAACACCTCGACGGCCATCGCGTCCGCCTCGACCTCTGCGTTCAAGTCGAAGTGCTGGACCAGAGAGCCCACATAGAAGGTCTTCGTGTCGCGCGTCTCCCGCCGACAGAAATGCCCTGCACGTTGATGGCTCAGCTCGTGGGCCAACACCGCCGCCAACTCCGACTCGGTGTTCACCAAACGGAACGTACCGTCCGTCACGACGTAGCGTCCTCCCGCGACCGCGAACGCATTGGGCTCCAGATTGCGCAGGACGAAAAACCTCGGTGCTGCGCCGTGCCCCACGCCGGAGCTTCGCGCCAGCCGCTCCCCCAATTCCTGCACATATAGACTGACCGGATCCGCAGAACCACGCAGGGGCCATTCGGCCTTGATCCGCGCCATGGTTGCCGCCCCATAGCGCTCCTGGTCCGCACAGGGATCGGTGTTGCCCCCCCCAAACAGGCTGGACAACACCGATAGCACAACGAGCAGAGAGCTCACCCGTACTTATGAGCGAACGGTAAAGGTGGACTCGTCCTCGTCGTAGGCCGAGCCGGCCTTGACCTTGTGAAGTACCACATAGGTTCCCGGCTTAGCGTCATTCGGGATCGGAATCTCGGCGTCCGCGTTCCAGCCACCGGCCGTGCGTCTATTGGTCTGCGGCGCGAAATTCATCAGCACTTGACCGTCCTTCTTCAGCGTCCAGCTCTCGGTAACGTTCACCCCGCTCTCGTTCGGTGGGAGGATCACCGAATAGTCCGTAGATATCTTGACGCCCTGACCCGGCTTCACTTTCTTGGGTGCACTGGTACCCTTGCGGATCTTGATTTGGGTACTGTCGACCGGCCCCGTGAGACCGTAAATGCGCTGGTCTGCGGATGTGGTCCGCACCTGCCGCGCGTTGTACTCACTCAGTGCGACGACCCCCCAGCCCAAGAGACCACCGGCTGCTGCCCCGGCGAGGCAATGTTTAGCCTGGCCGCCGGCGAGCAACCCGATACCGCAACCGAGCGCGGCTCCGATGCCCGCTCCCACGGCCTGATTGTTTGTGCCACCAGTGGTCTGGCAGCCGGAAATTACAACGCATGCCCCGAGCGCGGCAACCGCCATCCGATTTCGATGACAGGTCTTCATGTGCACATTCTCCTTTCGTTTTATCGGTTCTCACCCTTACCCAAACCGTCTCCTTCTCGAGCTTAGGACAGGGCGCATCCCTGTGCCCACGCTTGATGACACGGACCGTGCCGTCAATTTCCCTGGGCCGCCGCTGGTTGCGGCTGCTCGAAGTAGGGGTTGCCGTCCGGAAGTGGAGGAATCTTATGTGACAGCATCCCAACCTTGTCCATCAACTCAGGTACCGGCGGAGGCTGGATGGCCTCGAAATCCGTGTCGTCATACACGTACTTGCCGCTGCCGCTCGGATACTCGACTCCGAGCTTGACGCTGTGGCGCTCTCCGTCGACAGGGACATAGGAGCGAAAGATCACCACGTAATCGCTCTGGAGGATGTTTTGAATGCCCTCGACGATACGTTGCATCTGGTCGGTAGTTTCTCCGACGTTGTAGTAGATGCCGAACGAGTTCTTGGATAGAGCCTCCAAATTCTTGAAGTGACTGGCATCGACCCTGGAGTAGGCCAGCGAGTAGATCGGGATCGGAATCTGCAGGTTTGATATGCGACCCATCAGTTCCTCTCGCGAAATTGAGCTGCCCTCGTCCTTACCGTCCGAGAACACCACCACGGAGCAGGACACGATATAGTTGCCGGCGGTGACCGAGCCTTGGGCGCTCATCGCGCACATCTGCATCGCAGCACCCACGCTGTCATAGAGTCGCGTCTTCATGCCATCAGCCCTAATGTCGGCAATGCGCCGCGTGAGGGCCTTCTCGTCGCGTTCGAACTGGGAAACCAGCTCGTACCCATCCTTGGTGTCGCGGATCGCCAGCACGGCAACCTCGTCCTGCGGTCTTTTACTCTCTATGTAGCGTACCGCCGCGCGCAGCGTCGCCTCGAAAGGCTGTCCGACCATGGATTTGCTGGCATCGATGACGACCACGGTGCGCGTCGCCTCCTGCCGCTGGCGGATCGACTGGATGCCGAACTGTCGTTTCATGG
This sequence comes from uncultured Chromatiaceae bacterium, assembly GCA_964395315.1. Lineage (GTDB taxonomy): Bacteria > Pseudomonadota > Gammaproteobacteria > Chromatiales > Chromatiaceae > CAVORB01. The sequence continues at coordinate 10,198 of CAYNBI010000015.1, forward strand.
GGTCATAAGGCCTACCCTTGACCATCAGCCCGACGTTGCGCTCGTTGAGGTTGACCAGGGGCTGCATGTTGTCGTCGAAGGTGCGCAGGTAGAGCTGTACAAAGGGATAAAGCGAATAGTCGGTACGGTAAACCTTGAGGCCATAGCCGCCGGGTGCAGCAAAACCGTAACCCTGGGCGATTGCCGCGCTCGCGCTGAACATCACTGCCAGCATCAGGCCGAAACTCCACGTGATCGAACCGTGGCTGGTGGTTGAACGTCTTCTGTTCTTCATCTCCGTGTGCTCCTTGTCGTGGTTTGGGAGTCGTTCAATCCGTCTTGCGGGCACCCTTGTAGATCAGCGTCCAGGATGAGGTGCCCCCGGAGGACGGCTTCTTGGTTGTTGTCGCGGCCTGCTTGGGACGTGGCTTTGCCACCGTCTTCGGCTTGGGATCGGGCAGCGGCGATGCGGCAGCCTGCGCCGGTTCATTGCTCGCCTCGGGCTCGGCGTCCGTTGAGTGCTTGCCCCGATGCTTGTCGAACATGTCCATCAGCGAGCCAGAATCACGCTCGCCTGACGTCACCACAGCTTGCTCGTCGGAGAATATGGACGGCAAGTCTGCCGCGGACCAGCGAGGGGACTGGCTCGGGGTCAAGACCGGGACTGCTGCCGCAGCCTCGGGGACGCTTGCGTCAAGCGCTTGGCGATCAGCGGCGAGGCCTGCTTTCGAGGCAGCAGCCGGAGTTTCGTTTTTCAGCATGTCCTGTGTCGATGGCGGCGGTTGCCTGTCGGCGAGTGGAACCGGCGTCACCCCCTGCGGATCGGTCGCCGAGGGAGGCTCGGCGCCAGCCACATCCCGCATCTCGGGTGGCGGAACCCGCACGACGGAGGTCTCTGGCGCAGGTTCGATTTCGGTGGCCGCAGGCGCTTTTTCAGCCTTTACTCTGACATCGGCCGCCGAGGTCTCGGCGTCAGTCACCTGGTCCTTTCCTTCCCCCCGCCATCCCCCCCGTTCGAGCATCACCCAGACACCTGCGGCCAGCGCCAGGCCGACCGCGCTGAGCCCCACCGCCAATCTTCCTCCCCATCCAGCCCGCCGCTCCGAAACCGACGGAACGCTGATTCTCCTGTCGCCCACACCCTGGCTTTCGATCGGAGAGCGCGTTGACGGCAATTGGATACTGGGAAGCCTGAGCTCGGCGCCGGTAGAGGCCCGCGCGGCGATGTCCGCCGCGCCCGTGACAAATACCGTCGGCGTGCTTCCGCTGCCGGAGTGAACCAAGTCGAGGGCACCCGCGAATTCCTGGATCGACTGCTGGCGGAGATTGATGTTGAGCTCCAGCGCCTGATTGATTGCTGAGTCCAGCAACGGCGGGATATCCGGAATGACGCTGGACACCGGTTCCAAGACCTTGCCCGTCACCCGCTCATGGGCTGGCGTCGGCGTCTTCCCGGTCAACATGCTGTAGACAATGGCCCCCATGGCATACACGTCCGAGCGCGCATCGGTACCCGTACCCAGCACCTGCTCGGGCGGACTGAACCCGTGCGTCACCGCGCGGCCTAAGGTTCGCGTCGCCGTATCCGAACTCGCGGCCTTAGCGATTCCGAAATCGATGAGCATGACGCGGTTGTTGTCGTCGAGAAGCAGGTTCTCTGGCTTCAGGTCCCTGTGAACAACGGGAGGATCCTGTGAGTGGAGATAAATTAGCGCGTCGCAGATCTGGTGGATCCAGGGCAACAGCGTAAAGACGGGGATACGCCCGCCCCGATGCTGCTGCTCGATGCGCAGCGTGCGGCTACCGCCGAACTCCAGCACCAGATACACCATTCCACCGGTGACGAATCGATCGATGATGTCAGGAATGGCAGGGTGACTCAGGCGCCCGAGCAGCTTGGTCTCGTGCTCGTCGAACAGCAGTTCCGGGATCTCCTTGAGGGCGCGTCGCTTGCCGTGAAGCCGTTGATCATCGACCAGATAGGTGACACCGAACCCTCCCTTTCCAAGCACGGCGACGACACGATAGCGTTCGTTTACGACCTCGCCGACATCCAGCAGCCAGCCGAACAGGCCGCGAATCGCTCCATTCGCCGCCGTGTCCAGGTGAGCCAACTCCAGACCGCAGCGCGCGCAGCGGTACTCGCGCGCGGGAAGCTCCGCGCCTCCATTGGGCGCTCCACACTGGGGGCAGGTCTTCTCTTGCGGCGCATCCGTCATGTCTCTATCCCACAGGTTCGAAAACTGGACCGGTGCGAGCCCCACTCACACCTTTCTGTCCTTCAACTTTAGTCCGATCGCTGTCACAAGGATGAACCCCAAGGCCATCAACGCGATCGCCGCAACGTCCGTGTCCCATTGCCCGTGCACGGTAATCACCGGCTGTCCGTCAGGATGGCGCAGATCCAGCACGCCCTGCTCCAGGGTGGCATGCATCGCATCCAGCGCCCAATAAGAGATGACCAACCCTTGCGCGAGCGTCTCCGACACCCCCTTGAGGGCAACGACGGCGTTCGACAGGATGAACTGCGGAATCAGCAGCAAGGGCAGAGCCGCGATGGCCTTGTCGTTACTGTTAACGAACGCGCTGACCAGCAGCCCCATTCCGGTCGCAGCGAACCCGGCGAGAAAGAGCGTCAGCAATCGCGCAAGGTAGCTCCCGGGGAAATCAATCATCACGCTCACGATCCCAAGGAAACTCGCGCACTGGATTGCGCACAACACGGCCAGGGGGACCAGCTTGCTGGTCATGTATGCCGGGATGGTGACCGCAACCGAGCGCTCGCGGAGATAAACCGGGAGTTCCTTGACGATCTCGCGCGCGGAGTTGATGCAGCCGAACCAGATGGCCGACAACACCAGCACGAAGGCGATTTGGCTCTCGGCCTTGGCTCGATCCAAGAGGCTGCCGCTGGTGTCGAAGATCGCCCCCACGACTAGCGCGATGAGCGGCGCCTGCAGCAGGAGGACCAAGAGGTTGAGCCGATCCGAGAATAGGAGATTCACATAGCGGCTGGTCAGAGTCAGGGTCTGACGCATGTTGAGCCAACCGCGTCGGGAGGCCGCCTGCTGTGGCCTCGATCCGAGACCTTCCCCCGAAGAGGCGGTCTGCGATTGCCGAGCAGAGACATGGCGCTCGAACAGCGAGGAGCCCACGAAGCGCTCGCTCCAGACCGCCGCGTCTTCTGCTTCGAGGCGCTCGTATACCTCGGAGAGCCGCGAAACCCCGAAATAGGCGGCAGCCTCTCCCGGCGGGCCGTAGTAAACGAGATAACCCTGGTGGAGCAACGCGACGAGGTGGCAACTGTCGATATTCTCCAGGGTGTGCGTCACGCAGATCACGGTCCTGCCATCTGCAGCGAGATCCGCGAACAAACGCATCATCTTCTTGTCGGTCCCGGCATCCAACCCGCTCGTGGCCTCGTCGAGAAACAAGATGTTCGGATTCGCCACTAGCTCAACCGCGAGGCTCACACGCTTCAGCTGCCCGCCGCTGAGGGGCTCCGGGGTGTCTACCGCGAGATCGGCCTTCTCGGTGAGACCAACACGCTCCAAAACCCGCGAAATGTGCTCCGAGACCTCATCGTTCGAGGTGTCGGAGGGCAGCCGCAACCGCGCCGTGTAGGCCAGGGCATTGCGCACCTTGATCTTGCGATGAACGATGTCTTGTTGGGGGACATAGCCGATCCCGGCCCTGAAGACGTCGAAGCTGCCGTAGAGATCCACCCCGTTGTAGCTCACGGTTCCCGAGGACGCGGGACGGCGCCCGTTAAGCGCGTCGAGGAGGGTGGACTTCCCCGACCCGCTGGTGCCGAAGATCACCACAAACTCGCCCGGGTCGATAACCAGATCTATGTCGCTCAGGAGATTTCGCGGCTGCCTGCTGGTGCGATCGATGACTTGCTTCGTGAGTCCCCGCGCCTCCACCCGCACGCGTCCACCCTGCTCAGCTGGCTCTAGGGCGAACCCCGTGAACACGAAGACGAAGGTCGCGAAGGAAACCCGGTCACCGGGCACGAGTTCGACCCGATCCGTGATCCTTGCCCCATTGACGTAGGTGCCGTTGGTACTGCGCAGATCCTCCAGGCAAACCCGCTGCTGACCGCAGATCAGTCGCGCGTGCTCGCGCGAAATCAGCGGGGACTCGATCGGCAGGCCGCACCCAGGCAGCCGGCCGATAATGACTTCCCGGCTGCCGCTAGAACCGTCGACGCTTACGCCGGATGCCTCTCCCAATGCGGCCCGGGCATCGGCCGGACGGTGCAACAAGAGCTGAACCATAACCGACCCCATGGCTATCCAGTCCCCGGCCGAAACCGAGCTTCGGTCCATCACGGGCCGCCCGTTGACCAGCACGGGGGCGGAGTCAATCGGCTCGATCCACAAGGTGGCGTCCTGGAAATACAGCTTCGCGTGAGAAGGAAGGACGCCGCTGCCGCGAACGCTGACGGCATTCCGCTCGTCACTGCCGAGCACATACTCCGTTCCCGTGTTGACCTGAAGACGCCCGACAGACTGACGTGAAGTCCTAAGCTCGACATCTGGAGGTAGAGGCAAGGCCGGCTCCTAGCTGCGGACGCGCAGCCCCGATGAGGGGACACCGGGGACCACGCTTGTAAGGTGAGACCGACGGGAGGTTGGACGATCGGCCGAATGCACGGTCGCTCTCAACGACGAAAAGAGATCAGCGTCGTAGGTTGACGTTGATCGGAAGCCCTTTGGAAGCAGCGCACCGAAAATGCCTAACATCCGTTCGTCCCTATTCCCGGTCCCGATCAGATGAGACCGCTGCCGAACCGTGTCTGCATCCAGGCCTGGATACGCTGGATGCGGCCGTCAAATCCTGCAATCCCCGGGACGACACGTGCTTGCGCTTTCCGCCGTTTCCGTACGTTGAGAGGGTAGTTCCATATGCCCCATTTGACAACGGCGGAAGAAAATGGAAGCGATGATCATCGGCGGATCACGCAAGAAGCAGCCAGCCGGCCTATCCAGCCAACATTCATCCCCAATTCTCCGTTCCCACGTAGCGAATCGCCACCGCAAAGGCCTGCGACCGCCACCAAATCTCCCTCTTGAAAAACCAACGGTACCAGCATCCGCAACCAGGGAGGCACACCCGCTTCCTGAAAGAGTTTCTTCAAGGGGCGACGGTGGGGTTTACCTTGGGGCCGGAACCACAACCCCGGCACTCTAAAGCGGACCTCCAACCCCAGAGAAGAAAAGCGCTCGGGCTCAACCTCTCGCCCCGAGGCATCGAGCAACACCAGATGACCAAGCCCCGACGGCAACGCCAATCCTTGTTCTTGCCAGGGGATGGGTTCCGACCCGGGTACAGGCGGCAGGGGTTCCATGGCGTAGAGGTCGTCCCGGTACCGCCGCACCTCGCATCCTGCCCACGCAACCAGCGGGCAAGCGTCGGGCCGTGCGGTCAAGACCTCTCTCATGACCCTTTGAAGATGCCTGGCACCGGGAAGGCTGAACCCGCGCTCCGAGATCCAATGCCGCAGCACTGCCCTGCAGACGGGGGGACCAAGGGCACGCAACCGTGAGACCGACAAGGTCCCCGCACGCGTGCCTGCGAGGCCCGCGAGTTCGCGCTCAGCGGTCCAGTCGATCACACCCTGGCCCTCCGCGCAGTGACCTGCGGAGCGGGCAATCGTGGCCGCGCAGGCGGGCCAGCGCTCGGCGAGCAGGGGCAGCACGCGGTGACGCAGGAAGTTGCGGTCGAGATCCTGGTTCTGATTGCCGGGGTCCTCGATCCAAGCCAGGCCAACCGACTCTGCGTAATCGCGCAGCTCCGCGCGGCGGAATCCCAAGAGCGGGCGCATCAGATGACCCGCAGCGAGGTTGGTGACCGCCGGCATCCCGGCGAGCCCCTTGAGGCCGCTGCCCCGCATCAGGGCGAGCAGCAAGGTCTCCGCCTGGTCGTCCTGGTGATGGGCGGTGAACAACAGGTCGCCGGGTGCAAGCAGCGAGGCCAGGGCGTCATAACGCGCCGCACGCGCGGCCGCCTCGGGGCTCTCGCCGCGTCCGGCAGCGGCATCGACCCGGAGCACCCGGATCGGCACACCAAGACATGCGCAGCGTTGACGGCAGCGCTCGGCCCATTTCGCCGAATCACGGTGGAGACCATGATCCACATGGACGGCCAGGACCTCGGGGGCGATACGGTCGCGGACCGCGCTGACGGCATGCAGCAGGACCTCCGAATCCATGCCACCGCTATAGGCGACCCAGCAGCGTTCGCTCAGCGGGAACGAGCTCAGCAGGTACAGCAGTTGCGCGGGCGGGGATGCGGGCATGGGGTCACCCGCGGAGACGGTGTCTATTCCTTGTACCTACCGGAGCTCATGAGACGCGCGTACCGCTTGGCGAGGAGCTCATCCAGATCCGCATCCCGGATGTCGTCGAGATGCCTTAACAGCGACTGCTTGAGCGTTGCGGCCATGGCGTCGGGCTTACGGTGCGCGCCGCCCAAGGGCTCCGGAACGATGTCGTCGATCAGGCCCTGGTCCAGGAGCTTGTCGGAGGTGATGGCCATCGCCTCGGCGGCGAGCTGGGCCTTGTCGGCGCTCTTCCACAGGATGGAGGCGCAGCCCTCGGGCGAGATCACCGAATAGGTGCTGTACTGGAGCATCAGGACTCGGTCGCCCACACCGATGGCGAGCGCCCCGCCGGAGCCCCCCTCGCCGACCACGGTGCAAATGATGGGGGTTCGCAGATGGGCCATGAACTGGAGGTTGCGGGCGATGGCCTCGCTCTGCCCTCTTTCCTCAGCTCCCACCCCGGGATAAGCGCCTGGGGTGTCGATGAAGGTCAGGATCGGAAGCCGGAAGCGCTGGGCGAGATCCATCAGCCGCAAGGCCTTGCGGTAGCCCTCCGGGCGCGGCATGCCGAAGTTGCGGTGAATCTTCTCCTTGGTGTCCCGCCCCTTCTGATGACCGATGATCATGACCGAGCGCCCGTCGAGCCGCCCCACCCCGCCGACGATGGCGTGATCGTCGGCGAAGCTGCGGTCACCGTGCAGCTCCTGAAAATCGTCGAAAATGCGCTTGACGTAGTCCAGCAGATAGGGTCGCTGCGGATGCCGGGAAAGCTGAGAGATCTGCCAGGGCGTGAGGTTCGAAAAGATCGACTCGGTGAGCGACAGGCTCTTGGCGTGCAGCCGGGCGATCTCCTCCTCGATGTTGATCTCGGCGTCGTCGCCGACCAGCCTGAGCTCCTCGATCTTCGCCTCGAGCTCGGCGATGGGTTGTTCGAATTCGAGAAAGTTCAGATCCATAGTCGGCTCATGGTAATGAAAATCCAGACCCGGGGACAGTATGAGCGCCCAGAGCCTCGCCGCGGGGTGGCGGCGATCACTTCACCAGCACCAGCCGCGGCCGCGCGCCGGTGTCGATCCCTGCAACGCCCTCGCCCACCGGGCGCTCGTATGATACGCGCACGCCGTTCTGACCCAGCAGCTGGCGCAACCGTTTGATCAGCTCGTCCGCCGGCTGGACCCGCCACGGCGCCCCGAGGACCAGATGCCCACGGGCGCGCGGACGGCGATACTCGATCCGTACCGGCAACCCGCCGTCTCGGTACGCCGCGAGCAGGTCGCGCAGCTCATCGACGCGTCTCTTGCCGACGGCGTGTGCGGCGGGATCGCTGAGATCCAGGGTGAGATCGATGTGATCCGCCAGCTCCGCCCGCGCCTGCTCCAGCGGCCGGACATCACTGGCGCGCAGGGACCAGCCGTCGCGGTACTCGTCGAAGGCCAGGCTCCCGGTGATCACCAGGATACGGTCGGGAACCAGGAGCTCGCGGACCCGGTCGTAGAGCTCCGAGAAGACCGTCACCTCCATGCGCCCGGTGCGATCGTCCAGCACCAGCGATCCCATGCGTCCTCGCTGGGTCTTGCCGTGGCGCACGCTGACCACGAGGCCGGCGATGGTGCGCTGCTCACGGTCGTTCCGGTCGCGGGTGCCCTCGATCAGGGCGCCCAGTCGCGACCCGACCATCGCCTCCAGCTCCGCGTCGTAGCGGTTGATCGGATGCCCGGTGAGATAGAGACCCAGGGTTTCCTTCTCCCCCTGCAGCCGCTCGTCCTCCTCCCACTCGTCCCACACGCGGGCGGCGAGCTGCGGATCGGGCTCGGCGGCCACCGAGTCCACAGCGCCGCCGAAGAGATCGACCTGACCTGCCGCCTGCATCTCCTTGTGCTGCTCAGCGAGCTTCAGCGCCATGGGCAGCTGGGCCATGAGGGTCGCTCGGTTGGGCCCCAGCCCGTCGAGGGCCCCGGCGCGGATCAGAGCCTCCAACACCCGCCGGTTGGCCTTGTGCAGATCGATACGGCGGCAAAAATCCCACAGGTCGCGGAAGGGACCTTCCTTGCGCCTGGCCTCCAGCATGGCCTCGATAGCGGACTCGCCGACGCCCTTGATGGCCCCGATTCCGTAGACGACCGTATGGTCGTCCGCGGCGGTAAATCGGTGCTCGGACCGGTTGACCGTGGGCGGCAACACCCCGAGCCCCATGCTTCGGCACTCGTCGATCAGAGTCACCACCTTATCGGTGTTGTCCATGTCGGCGGACAGCACCGCCGACATGAAGGCCGCTGCGTAGTGAGCCTTGAGCCACAGGGTCTGGTAGGAGACCAGCGCATAGGCCGCGGAATGCGACTTGTTGAAGCCGTAGCCCGCGAACTTCTCCATCAGGTCGAAGATGTAGGTCGCGGTCTCGGCCTTGACGCCGCGCTGCTCCGACCCCGCCTGGAAGATCGCCCGCTGCTTGGCCATCTCCTCGGCCTTCTTCTTGCCCATGGCGCGGCGCAACAGGTCGGCGGCGCCTAGGGTATAGCCCGCCAGCACCTGGGCGATCTGCATCACCTGCTCCTGGTAGAGGATGACGCCGTAAGTGGGCTTGAGGATGGGCTCGAGGTCCGGGTGCGGGTATTCGACCCTGGCCTCGCCGTGCTTGCGGGCGATGAAGTCGTCGACCATGCCCGACTGCAGCGGACCCGGCCGGTACAGGGCCACCAGCGCCGTCATGTCATCGAAGCTGTCGGGTTGGAGCTTCTTGATCAGCTCCTTCATGCCGCGGGACTCGAGCTGGAACACGGCCGTGGTCTCGCAGCGCTTGAGCAGCGCGAACGCCTTGGGGTCCTTGGCGTCGATACGCGCGATGTCCAACGGGGCCTCGCCGCGCTTCCCGCGCTCTGAGTTTACCGTGTTGAGCGCCCAGTCGATGATGGTCAGGGTGCGTAGACCCAGGAAATCGAACTTAACCAGGCCCGCCTGCTCCACGTCGTCCTTGTCGAACTGGGTGACGAGGTTGTCGCCCCCGGGCTCGCAGTACAGCGGCGCGAAGTCGGTCAGCACCGTCGGGGCGATGACCACGCCCCCGGCGTGCTTGCCGGCGTTGCGCGCCAGGCCCTCGAGCTTGCGCGCCATGTCGATGATGGCGCGCACCTCCTCGTCCTCCGCATAGGCCTTCTTGAGGTCCTCGCTCTCCACCAGGGCCTTGTCGAGTGTCATGCCGAGCTCGAAGGGGACCATCTTGGCGATGCGGTCCACCATGCCATAGGGGTGGCCCATTACCCGGCCAACGTCGCGCACCACGGCCTTCGCGGCCATGGTGCCGAAGGTGATGATCTGGGAGACGGCGTCGCGCCCGTAGCGACCCGCCACGTAATCGATGACCCGGTCCCGTTTCTCCATGCAGAAGTCGATGTCGAAGTCTGGCATGGAGACGCGCTCGGGGTTGAGGAAGCGCTCGAACAGCAGATCGTGCTCGATGGGATCCAGGTCCGTGATTCCGAGCGCATAGGCCACCAGGGAGCCCGCGCCGGAGCCGCGTCCGGGCCCGACGGGGATCAGATTTTCCCTCGCCCAGCGAATAAAATCGGCCACGATCAAGAAGTAGCCCGCAAAGCCCATCTGATTGATGACCTCCAGCTCGAGCTGGAGGCGATCGTCATAGACCTTGCGTCGCTCGGCGAAGTCCGGTGCCTCCCGGTCGAGGACCCGCTCCAGGCGCTGCTCGAGACCTGCTCTCGCCTCCCGGGCGAAGAACTCCTCGATGGTCATCCCCTGCGGCACCGGGAAATCCGGCAAGAAGTTCTTGCCGAGCGTCAGCTCCAGATTGCAGCGCTTAGCGATCTCGACCGTATTCTCCAGGGCCTCGGGGATGTCGGAGAAGAGCTCCGCCATCTCCTCGGGGGAGCGCAGATGCTGCTGATCGCTGTAACGGCGGGGGCGGCGGGGGTCCTCCAGGGTGCGTCCCTCGTGGATGCAGACCCGCGCCTCGTGGGCATCGAAGTCCTCCGCGGCGAGGAAGCGCACGTCGTTGGTGGCCACCGCAGGCACCCCGCGGCGGGCAGCCAGCTCCACGCTGCGCTCGATCAGCTCCGCCTCGTCCTCGCGGCCGGTGCGCACCAGCTCCAGGTAATAACGATCGCCGAAAAGATCGAGCCAGTAGCCGAGGCAGGCCTCCGCCTGATCCACTTGTCCGGAAAGCAGAGCCCGGCCCACGTCCCCGTCTCGACCACCGGACAGTGCGATGAGCCCGGCGGCGGCCTCTGCCACCCAATCGCGCTCGACCTGGGGAATCCCCAGGTGCTGCCCCTCCCGGTAGGCGCGCGAGATCAACCGCGTGAGGTTGCGATAGCCGACTGTGTTCTGCACCAGCAGCAGCATGCGGTAGGGATTGTTGGGATCATCCGGGTTGCGCAGCCACAGGTCGGTGCCGGCGATCGGCTTGACCCCCGCGGATACGGCGGCCCTATAGAAGCGCACCAGGGCGAACAGGTTCGACTGATCGGTCACCGCCACCGCCGGCATTCCCGCCGCGGCCACGGCCTTGATCAGGGGCTTTATCCGCAACAGCCCATCGACCAGAGAGTACTCGGTATGGACGTGAAGATGGACGAATGCGGGATCCACTGGCAAGCTGAACGGGACTCTCGGACTGACGGCAACGGAGGGTTCGGGCGGACATTGTAGCCGCACCGAGGCCGGCCATGGAGCCCCGATTGCCCCGCCCTGAGTGTAGTGACCAAAGAGTTGATCAATTCAGTGCTTGCCGCGGCGCAGGGACATGTCGCCATGCTCGAACGCGTAAGCGATTGAAAGTGTAGCTACCCGAGAAACACCCTTCTTGGGCGGCGTGCTGATTTTGGTCAGGATGGCCAATCATCAGCGTGTCCCAGAGTCTCGCTACGGCTCCGGCTTGAGAGACCGCACCTGGTCGAGCAACTCCGGATGATCCCACTCGCGTCCGCCAACGGCCTGGTAGGCCAGCCGTCCCTCGGCATCGACGACGAAGGTGGTGGGCAGGCCCTTCACAGGCCAGGCCTGGACCACTTGGGAATCCAGGTCCATGGGGAGCGGAAACTGCACCGGATAGTCGGCGGTGAACTGGAAAATGGTGTCCGCGTCTTCGCCCACGTTGATCGCGATCAGTCCGATGCCCTCTTGCGAGAGCTGCTCCCAAGCGCGCTGCATCGAGGGCATTTCCTCGCGGCAGGGCGGACACCAGGTTGCCCAGAAATTCACGATCAGGGGCTTTCCACGGTAGTCCGACAGACGCACCCGGTTCCCGTCAGCATCCTCCAGATCGAACTCAGGGGCCTGGGCGCGGTCGTTCAGTGGCGTGAGGGTCGGATCGCCCTGTTCGGCGGCATTTGGTGCGGCTGCCGCAAACAAGAGCGCGGCGGCGGAAAGGCTGAGAAAGGTCTTCATGGCTGGTATTTCTCCCCGTTACTTCGTCGCATTGGATACGCGGTCCCGCCGCCGCTGCTGCTGCGCCGCATCCCAATGCGGCTGGATCGTTGCTGCCATGGTCTGACAGCGCCTGATCGAAATGTTCCCCTCTCCGCGCCCGGTGCCCAGGCAGCGGGGAATCCGGGCGCGCACCCCAGCATTCCGCGTGCGATTTTCAAGCATCCGCCGCCATGCTGGGCCACCGGCGTCAAGCCCATCGGTCGAGCGCGGGTCACCGCGCCCGCGCTCAGACAAGCAGCTCGCGCACCGGCCGATACGAGCGCCGATGGACCTCGCACGGCCCCTGTTGCCGCAAGGCGGCCAGGTGCTCGCTGGTCGGATAGCCCTTGTGACGGGCGAAGCCGAAGCCCGGATAGAGGCAATCCAGACGCTGCATCTCCCGGTCCCGCGCCACCTTGGCGAGGATGGAGGCGGCGCTGATCGCGGGCACACTCGCATCACCTCCGACCACCGCCTCCGCCGGACAAGGAAGGCGCGGACAGTGGTTGCCATCCACCTGGACCCTTCCCGGGGCGACGGCCAGGCCATTGACCGCCCGCCGCATGGCGAGCAGGGACGCCTGCAGGATGTTGATGCGATCTATCTCCTCCACGGTGGCGAAGGCCACCGCCCAGGCGAGCGCGCATTCCATGATCTCCAGCTCCAACGCCTCGCGCCTCGTTGCCGTGAGCTTCTTCGAGTCGGCGAGGCCGGAAATCGGGCGCGAGGGCTGCAGAATCACCGCCGCGGCGGCCACGGGACCGGCAAGAGGTCCCCGCCCTGCCTCGTCGACCCCGGCAACCAGGAGAAGCCGGCTCATGCCTGTTCTCCGACCAAGTCCAGCACTGCCAAGGCCGCCTCGCGGCCAGCGTCGCGGCGCAGTTGCCGGTGGATCTCGGCATATCGCACCTGGATCTCCCGCACGCGCTCCGGCTGGTCGAGAAAGTCCAGAATCGCCGGCCCCAGGAGCTCGGGTCGGCATCGATCCTGCACGAACTCCGGGGCCATCTCGGCCTCCGCCAGCAGGTTGGCCATGGCGATGAAGGGCACCTTGACCAGTCCCAAGCCGCGGATCAGTCGGTACGTCAACTCGTTCATGCGATAGCCCACCACCATTGGCCGCCCGAGCAACAGGGTCTCGAGGGTGGCGGTGCCCGAGGCCGTGAGCACGCAGTCGCTGGCGGCGATGACGTCACGGCTGCGGCCGTCCACCAGAACGATGGGCAAATCCGGCGCCTCGCGGGCGAGCGCCTCGGTGAAGAGCGCGCGCAGGGTGGGATTGACGAGCGGCGCGGCGAACCTCAGACCCGGGCGCAGCTCCTGGCATCGGCGGGCAGCCTGAAGAAATGGCGCGGCGAGCAACCGCACCTCGCTCGCCCGGCTCCCCGGAAGGATCGCGACAACCGCGCCCTCGGCCGCCAGTCCCAGGGAGGAACGCGCCCGTGCGCGATCCACGTCGAAGGGGATCTCGTCCGCCAGCGGGTGCCCGACATAGCGCACCGGAATCCCGTGGTCGCGCAGGAGTTCCTCCTCGAAGGGGAAGATCGAGAGCATGAGGTCGACGGCACGTCGGATGCCCTTGACCCGGCCCGGGCGCCAGGCCCACACGGTGGGACTGACCAGGTGGACGGTGCGGATGCCCGCCCCGCGCAGCCTCGTCTCCAACCCGAGATTGAAATCGGGGGCGTCGACGCCGATGAAGACATCGGGCCGAAGGTCGAGAAAGAAGCGGGTCAGGTCCCGGCGGATGCGCAGCAGCTCGCGCAGGTGTCTCATCACCTCCGCCAGACCCATGACCGAAAGCTGCTCCAGGGGCAGCAAACTCTCGCAACCCGCCGCCTGCATTTGAGGACCGGCCACGCCCACGCACCGGGCGTCCGGCACCAGCCCCTTGATCGCGCGCAGAACGGAGGCCCCGAGAATGTCCCCCGAGGGTTCGTTGGCGACGATCCCGATGGTCAGCGGACCTCTGTCGGCTTCATTCGGTGCCTGGAGCTCAGCCGGTCGGGGTGGATCGGACGAGGGTGGAGGCTTGCCGATCCGAACGTCCGCGCCGCCGTTCCCCATCAGCGCAGGATGCCGCGTTCGCGGGAGGCGACGAAATCGGCCATCAGATCGGTTTCGGGCGACGCCAGCGCGCGCATTGCGGCCAAGGCCTCGTCGAGCGGACGACCGGACTTGTAGAGGAGACGAAACGCCTGCTTGATGCGCTGGACGCTCGCCGCGTCGAACCCGCGACGCCGCAGGCCCTCCGTGTTGATGCTGCGGGGCTCGGCGGGGTGGCCGCTGACGAGCACGAACGGCGGCACGTCCTGGCCAATTACCGATCCCATGGCGCTGAAGCTGTGCGCGCCGATGCGGCAGAACTGATGCACGATGGCGAAACCGCCGAGGATGGCCCAGTCCTGCACTTCGACGTGACCTGCGAGCGAGGCCGCGTTGGCCATGATCACCTTGTCCCCGATGCGGCAGTCGTGGGCCACGTGGACGTAGGCCATGAAGAGGTTGTCGTTGCCGATGCGGGTCTCGCCCGCGTCCTGCACGGTTCCCCGGTGCAGGGTGACATACTCGCGCACGACATTGCGGTCGCCGATGATGAGCCGCGTCTCTTCACCATCGTACTTCTTGTCCTGGGGATCCTCGCCAACCGACGCGAACTGGAAGATCCGGTTGTCCGCCCCGATCTCCGTCGGGCCGCGGATCACCGCATGGGGCCCAACCCTTGTCCCGCGCCCGATTCGGACCTGGCCGCCGATGATGCTGTAGGGACCGACCTCGACGCCGTCATCCAACTCGGCTGTGGGATCGATGACGGCCGTGGAATGAATCAACCTCAGAGGTCCCGGGCCGTGCACATGATGTCCGCGGTGGCGACCACCTTGTCGTCCACCCTGGCCTCTCCGGTGAACATCCAGATGCCTCGGCGCACGGTCCGCAGGTGCACCTCCAGGATCAGTTGATCGCCCGGCTCCACCGGCCGCTTGAAGCGCGCCTTGTCGATGCCGACGAAATAGTAGAGGCCCTTCTCCCCAACCTCGTTCGGACGAGACTCCATCGCCAGCAGACCCGTCGCCTGAGCCATCGCCTCCACGATCAATACCCCGGGCATCACCGGCCGGGCCGGGAAGTGCCCGTTGAAGAAGTGCTCGTTGTAGGTCACGTTCTTGCGCGCGATGAGGTAATTGTCGGGCTCGAACTCGATCACCCGATCGATCAACAGAAACGGGTATCGGTGCGGCAGCAACTGCAACACCTTGTTAATATCCATCGTGCTCAATGCTACCTCCGTTGCCGCGGGGGGCCCCGCGGGCCGACCTGCGCGCCAGATCAGTCTAGTTGCTTACCCATGGACTTCTTGGCTTGCTCGACCTCGTCCTCGAGGCGTTTCAATCGCCTGGCAAGCTCATCGAGATGCCGGAACCGGGCCGCGTTCCGTCGCCACTCCGCGTTGGGCATCGCCGGGATACCGCTGCTGTAGACCCCCGGCTCCGGAAATGATCGGGTGACCATCGCCATGCCGGTGAAATGGACCTTATCACCAATCTCCAGGTGGCCCGCCATGCCGACGGCACCGGCGATGGTGCAATCGCGGCCGATGCTGGTCGAGCCCGAAATGCCGGAGCAGGCGGCCATCGCCGTATTCGCTCCGATGCGGCAGTTGTGCCCGATCTGAATCAGGTTATCGAGCTTGGCTCCCGCGGCGATGACCGTATCCTCCAGCGCCCCGCGATCCACGGTCGTATTGGCGCCGATCTCCACGTCGTCCTCCAGAACCACGCGGCCGAGCTGAGGAATCCGCACCCAACGCTCGCCGTCCATCGCGAAGCCGAATCCATCGCGCCCAATGACCGCCCCAGGGTGAATCAGGACCCGCCTGCCGAGCCGCGTTCCCGCGCACAGGGTCACGCGCGCAACCAGGCGGCTGTCCTCAGCAATCGCGCACCCAGCCCCGACGATACATCCGGGACCGATGAAGACGCGCGCCCCGATCTCGGCGCCCTCTTCCACCACCGCCGTGGGGCCGATCCAGGCGCTCGAGTCGACCCGGGCGCCCGGTGCCACGACCGCGCTCGGATGGCAACCCCCGATGACCTCGGGCTCGGGGTGTAGCAGGCGCGCCGCGTGCGCGTAAGCCAGATACGGATTGTCGGTCACGAGCGCACTCACCGGGCAGGAGTCCAGATCCTTCTCGGCGATGATCACAGCGGCCGCCCGGGTAGCCTTCAGATCACTGAGATACTTGCGATCGCTGAAAAAACAGAGGCTGTGCCTGTCGGCCCTAAGCAAGGTATCGACACGGCTCACCCGCGCAGAGCCGTCACCGCGCATACGAGCGCCGAGTCTGTCCGCAAGATCCTGGAGTGAGCGGTCCGAATCCATTGAGGGTTGCCGACTGGCCGTCAGCGGTGACGGCGGGACTGGGCTATTTCGGCTTGAACTTCGATCGCAGACGCTCGACCACCTTGTCTGAGATGTCGATGCGCTCGCTGAAGTAGACGATGCCTTCGCTGACGATGAGATCGATCTTCTCTTCCTTCGCCAACTCCTTGACCACCTCATTCACCTGCTGCGCGAGCTTGGTGCGCAACTCGTTCTGCCGCAGCGCGAAGTCCTCACGGAACTCCGCCTGCGCGTACTTGAGCTTGCGGTCGCGGTTGCGGATATCGTTCTGCAGGCGCTGAATCTCGTCCCCGCTCATCAGGGCGGCATCGCGCTCGAGCTTCTTCTTTAACTCCTCCATCTGCGATTGCTGAGAACTGAGATCCTGCTCCCGTTCGTTGACCTCCTGCTGGAGCGCCTCGCGGGCGGCTTCGTATTGGGGGGATTGCTCGACGATTCGCGTCGGATCGATCACGGCAATTACGAAGTCCGTCGCCAGGACTTGGCAGGCGGCCGCCGTCAGCAACATCGCGACGGCAGATAGCAGAAATCTCTTCACCTGGTTTCCCCCGTTACATCAGAAGGTCTGGCCGAAACCGAACTGGAAGATCTGTGTGTCATCGCCGTCCTTTTCGTTCAGCGGATAGGCGAGGCTCAGCGAGAGGGCGCCCACAGGCGAAAGCCAAACGGCTGACAAGCCCACGGAGTACCGTAGGTCCCCGAGGCTGAACCCGGTTGGCGATACCAGATCGGTATCCACTCCATCGATCCGGAGATTTGGCGAGTCTTCGGTCCACCACACGTTTCCGAAATCGAAAAAGGCACCCAGCCTGAGCGACTTCTCGAAGTCTCCGCCAATGGGGGGCGGGGCGAAGAGCTCGATACTCCCGGTGATCTTGGCATTACCGCCCACGGGGTCTCGCTCTAGCGTGGTCTCCCGGGGGCCGAGGGTATTCTCCTTCCACCCCCTCACAGTTCGCGGCCCGCCGGCGAAGAAGTTCTCGAAGAAGGGAAGCGAATCCGTATCACCCATGCCCGCGCCGTAGCCGAGATCGGCGTTCAATGCCAACGTGAAGCGGCTGGTCAGCGGAATAAAGCGTCGGTGGCGGTAGGTGAGCCGATAGTACTCGAGATCGCTGCCGGGCACCGAGACCTCGGCCAGGAAGCTCTGCAGGCCGCCGCTGGTCGGAAAAACCGCCGAATCGCGCGAATCGTTCGTGTAGGACGCGGTGAGCAGGAAGTCGTTGAACTGATCCCCGTTCTCTTCGACGAAGTCGACCGCGAGGAGTGACCTGCCGGCCTCGAAATCCGTGTACTGGTAGCGGATGCCGAGCCCCGCGCGACTGGTATCCGAAATCGGCAGACCGAAGCTCATTCCGGCAACACCGACATTGGTGACGTAGTCGGCGCTGTCGAGATCGGCAAAATCGGTCTCCCGGTAGGCGAGCTCGAAGCCACGGCTGATGCCGTCGATGGTGAAGTAGGGGTTGGTGTAGGCAAGTTGGTAGATGCGGTTCGACTCGCTGTTGTTGAAGGCGAAGGAGACGCGCTTGCCGGTGCCGAGAAAATTGTTCTGGGTTACGCTGGTATTGAAAATGATGCCCTGACTCTGGGAGTAGCCGATGCCGGCGAGCAGGTTGCCAGAGGCCTTTTCCTTCACCGTGACCTCGACGTCAACCTCGTCGGCCGAGCCGGCTACAGCGGGGGTCTCGATGGTGACCTCGTCGAAATAGCCCAGACGCTGCAGCCGCTCGCGGGAGTTCTTCACCAACTCTGTGGAGAACCAGGCTGCCTCCAGCTGCCGCATCTCGCGGCGCAGCACCTCGTCGCGGGTGCGAGTATTGCCCTTCATGTTGACGCGCCGCACGTAAACCCGCTTGCCCGGGTCGACGAAAAAGATCACCGAGACCTGTTTCTTCTCGTCGTCGATCTCCGGAATCGTGTTGACGTTGGCGAATGCGTAACCCTCGTTGCCGAGATATTTCGAGATGCGCTCCGCACTCTCCGTGGTGACCTTACGCGAGAACACCTCGCCGCGCTGCATGCGAATCAGGGGGAACAATTGCTGCGCCGGCACCGTCTGCTCACCGGCGAGCTGAATGTCGCTGACCGAGTATACGTCCCCTTCCTCGACGCCGATGGTGATGTAGATGTCCTTCTTGTCCGCGCTGATGGAGACCTGGGTGGACTTGATCTCGAACTTGATGTATCCGCGGTCGAGGTAGAAAGACCGCAGGGCCTCGAGATCGCCGGCCAGCTTTTGCTTCGAGTACTGGTCGTTCTTGGAGTAGAAGGAGTGCCACTTGGTGGGGCCGAGCTTGAACTGCTTGAGCAGCTCCTTCTCCTCGAAGGCCTCGTTGCCGATGACATTGATCTGCTTGATGCGGGCGGTCAGCCCTTCTTGGATCTTGATGGTCACGGCGACCCGGTTCCGCTCCAGCGGCGAGACCGTGGACTGGACTTCCACGCCGTACTTGCCGCGTGCGAAGTACTGGCGCTTGAGCTCCTGCTCGATGCCGTCGAGGATCGAGGGGTTGAATACCCGTCCTTCGGCCAACCCGACATCCTTGAGGCCATCCTTCAACGCGTCGGTTTCGATGTCCTTGTTGCCGGTGATCGTGATCTCCGCCACCGATGGGCGCTCCTGCACCCAGATGACCAGCACCGACCCATCGCGCTCCACACGCACGTCCTTGAAGAAACCGGTCCCGTAGAGGGTTCGGATGATGTTCGCGGTCGCGGCGTCGGTAGTCGTATCACCCACTTGCACCGGGAGGTAGGTGAAGACGGTGCCCGGGGCGATGCGCTGGAGCCCTTCCACGCGGATATCCGAGATGCGAAACTCCGCGCCGAAGGCGCAGGTGCTCAGGATCGACAGCAAGAGGAGCAGCGCAAGCTGTCGCCTTTGCGGACGCACTCCACCAGAATTCGATGCTCGCAAGACCGTCCCCTCCCAAGCGCGCGCCGCATCCCAGAGCGGCGTCTGTTACGGCGCGCTAGTATAAGGGGGTGAGGGTCGAGTTGCGAGCCTCCGATGACCGCGGCGGCTCGCCCTACGACCCCATGCGGACCGCCCGGCGGGGAGGGTCAGCCGACCAGGCGGGAGATGTCGACGTAGAAGGCCAGGGTCATCAGGGCCGCAAGGATGGCGATGCCGATGCGCTGGCCCTGCATCTGCGCCTGCTCGGACAGCGGGCTGCCCTTGACGGCCTCGATGGCGAAGTACAGCAGGTGCCCACCGTCGAGCACGGGTATGGGCAACAGGTTCAGAACCGCCAGACTGATACTGACCACCGCCAGGAACTTGACGAAGTAGGCCAGACCGTAGCTCGCCGTCTTGCCCGCAGTCTCGGCGATGGAGATCGGCCCGCTCAGGTTCTCCACCGAGGCCTTGCCGATCAGCATGCGCCCGAGAACGCGCAGCATGAGCAGGCTCATGTCGGCCGTCTTGCCCACCGCAGCGCCCATCGCCTCCAATGGCCCCGCCCGCACCTCGGTGCGGTACTGGTCGAATAGATCATCGGGGACCTGAGCCGCGGCGCCGATGCGTCCTACCCGGCCCGTAGGCCCGTCCACGGCGCGCGGCGTCACGAACATGTCGAGCACCTCGCCCTGCCGCTCGATCTCCAGCTGCAGCGTGTCTCCCGGGTGATCCTGCACGATATCGACCCATTGCTGCCAGCTGGCCACCTCCGCCCCCGACGCGCTCAGCACGAGATCGCCCGGGCGCAGGCCCGCCTCCTCGGCGGCCTCTCCCGGTACCAGTTCTCCGATGACCGGGGGCAAGGTCGGCCGGGCTGGCGTCAGGCCCAGGTTCGCGAGGATGGCCGGGTCGTCAGGAAGCGCGGCCAGCGCGCCGCCCGGAAGCAAACGCACCGCTTCGAGTCCATCTTCTCCCCGCACCCGAACCGGCAAATCTTCGCCGTCCAGGACCTCCGCCATGAGGGCGAACACCGCTGCCTCCCAGGTCGGCGTTGGACGATCACCCACGGCAAGCAGTTCGTCCCCGGGGGCGAAATCCGCCTGCTCGGCCAACGAGCCGCGCTCGACCTCCCCCACCAGCGCCCGGGTGCCGACGTCGCCCAGCACCAGGATGCCCCAGTAGGCCGCGATCGCGAACAGGAAGTTGAACAGGGGGCCGGCGGCAACGATGGCGGAACGCTTCCAGAGAGCCTGGCGGTTGAAGGCGAGATGACGCTCCCCGACGGGCACCGTGTCCTCGCGCTCATCGAGCATCTTGACGTAGCCACCAAGGGGAATCGCGGCGACGACGTACTCGGTGCCGTCCGTCGGGCTCACGCGCTTGAGCAGGGGCCTTCCGAAACCGATGGAGAAGCGCAGCACCTTGACGCCGAGCTTCCGGGCGACCCAGAAGTGACCGTACTCATGCACGGCGATCAGGATCGCCAGGGCAGCGACAAAGGAAACAGCGGTGAAGAGAAGGTTTTGCATGGCCTCTTATCCGACTTGCACGCCCAGGTTTTGTTCCGCCACGGCCCGCGCACGCCGATCGACGTCCAGAAGGTGCGCGATGTCCGCTTTGTCGACGGCCTCGGGAGCCAGGGCATCGAGGGTGCGCTCGACGAGCTCGGCGATAGCGGTGAATCCGATTCGCCCGCCCAGAAAGGCCGCCACCGCGACCTCGTTGGCAGCGTTGAGGATAGCGGGCGCCGTGCCGCCGGCCTCCGCCGCCCGGATGGCCAGATCCAGACAGGGGTAGCGCGCGAGACCTGGCGCCTGGAAGTCGAGCCGCGCGACCGCGAGCAGATCCAAGGCCGCCACCCCGGATTCCATGCGCTCGGGCCAGGCAAGGGCATGGGCGATAGGGGTGCGCATGTCCGGATTCCCCAGCTGCGCCAGCACGGATCCGTCGACGAACTGAACCAGGGAGTGCACGACGCTCTGGGGATGAATCACGACCTGCACCCGATCCGGGGTGGTGCCGAAGAGCCAACAGGCCTCGATGAGCTCCAGTCCCTTGTTCATCATGGTCGCCGAATCCACCGAGATCTTGCGGCCCATGTCCCAGTTGGGATGGGCGCAAGCCTGCTCAGGGGTCACCGCCTGCAGCGCCTCCAGCGGGGTATCGCGAAACGGGCCGCCCGAAGCGGTGAGCAGAATCCGCTCCACGCCCACCGCGTCGAACCCACGCCCGTAGTCAGCGGGTAGGCACTGAAAGATGGCGTTGTGCTCGCTGTCGATCGGGAGCAGCAGGGCCCCGCTCGCCCTGACCGCATCCATCAGGATCTCGCCTGCGACCACGAGCGCCTCCTTGTTGGCGAGCAGCACCCGCTTCCCCGCGCGCGCCGCCGCCAGAGTCGGCATGAGCCCCGCCGCGCCGACGATGGCAGCCATGACACAGTCCGCATCCGGCAAGGAGGCGACGGTCTCGAGCGCCTGCGGCCCGGCCAGCACCTCCGGCGGCCGCTCCATGCCCGCGAGCAAATCCCGAAGTCGCGTCGCGGCCTGGGGGTCCGCCATGACCGCGTAGGCCGGCCGGTGAAGACGGCACTGCAGCGCCAGGCCCTCGGCGTCGCGATGGGCGGTGACGGCGACCACGCGAAAACGCGCCGGGTGACGCGCCACTACGTCCAGCGTGCTGATGCCGATGGAGCCCGTAGCGCCCAGGACCGTGATACCGATCACGGGCTCGCCTCCAACCAGAGCATCCCCAGCGCGAAGACGGGCGCCGCGGCGGTCAGGCTATCGATACGATCGAGGACGCCGCCGTGTCCGGGCAGGAGCCGCCCCGAATCCTTCAGTCCCCGACGGCGCTTGAGCAGGCTCTCGAACAGATCGCCGATGACGGAGATGAATGCGGTGATCGTGCAGATCGCCACGACGATCAGCGCCGGCGTTATCCCGAGACCCATGGCCCAAGCCAGGATCAGACCGCAGCAGGCGGCAGCCGCGAGGGCGCCGTACACGCCGACCCGGGTCTTGCCGGGGCTGAGCACCGGAGCCAGCTTCGCACGGCCCCAGCGTCGGCCGGCGAAATAGGCCGCCGAGTCCGCCACCCAGATGAGCACCAGCAGGAACATGACCAGCCAGCGGCCCTCCCCGTTCATGGTGTGCAGTACCACCATCGCCGCCCAAGGGCCGATCAGCACCGGCAGCCCCAGCACCACCAACACCGGATCGTGACCGATCGCCGGCTCGACGCGGCGAAGCCGCAGGAGGTAAACCGCCGCGGCGAACCACAGCAGGCCGACCGGGATCAGCAGGTACGACGTCCACGTCTGGACAGGGAGCCGCCACAACAGCAGCAGGCAGGCACCGACCAAGATAAGGTAGGCGATGCGACCGAGAGGCTTGCCGATGCCGGCGAGCGTGGTCCACTCCCAGGCTGCCAGCCCGACCACGACCGCGAGACAAAGGCTCAGATAGGCCGTCGGCAGCAACAGCACCGCTGCCGTCGCGAGCGGGGCCAAAAGGAGCGCGGTAAGCACCCGCTGCTGCAGTGAGCTCAGGGGCATGGGCGCGGCCTTACGGGGCCTCGTCCCCGGACGCGGAGGCGATCTGCTCTGCGGTCTGTCCGAACCGCCTTTGGCGACGGGCGAAGTCCGCCAGCGCGGCGCGATAGGCCTGCTTACCGAACTCGGGCCACATCAGGTCCGTGAAGTAGAGCTCGGTGTAGGCGGTTTGCCACAACAGGAAGTTGCTCAGGCGCTTCTCGCCCCCGGTGCGGATGAACAGATCCGGATCCGGCAGGTGCGGAAAGGCCAGGCGGGCCGCGACGACTTCGTCGTCGATCGCCGCGCAATCGAGCACGCCCTGCCGCACCTCCATTGCGATCCGCCGGGCGGCCTGGACGATATCCCATCGACCGCCGTAGTTGGCGGCGATCTGGAGATCCATGCGATCGTTGCGGGCCGTCAACTCCTCGGCCTCCGCGATTCTGATCTGAAGCTTGTCGGGAAAAGCACCGCGGTCGCCGATGACGCGCAGCCGCACGCCGTTCTCGTCGAGCCGGCGAACCTCCGCCCGCAAGGCGCTCACGAAAAGCTCGATGAGCAGATTGACCTCGGACTTGGGCCGCCGCCAGTTCTCGCTGCTGAAGGCGAACAGGGTGAGCGCGCGCACACCCTGGCGAACACTCTCCTCCACCACGGCGCGCACGCTCTTGACACCGGCCCGGTGACCTGCCGTGCGCGGCAGGCTGCGCTGACGCGCCCAACGGCCGTTGCCGTCCATGACGATGGCCACATGCCGTGGAATCGGCCCCTTGCGGCGACCGTTGTCCGGTGCCTGGCTGTCGGTGTCCACGATCGCGACGATAGGAGCGAAGAAACGCTTCAAATGGACATCAAGTCCGCTTCCTTCTCCTCGAGCACCTCATCGACTTCCTTGACGTACTGGTCGGTGAGCTTCTGGACGATCTCCTGACCGCGCCTTTCGTCGTCCTCGGAGATCATCTTCTCCTTCACCGCCTCCTTGAGCTCGTTGTTGGCGTCGCGGCGGATGTTGCGGACCGCGACGCGCGCCTGCTCCGCCTCGTGGCGCGCCACCTTGATGAGGTCGCGGCGGCGCTCCTCCGTCAGGGGAGGCATCGGTACGCGGATCACCATACCCGCGGTGTTGGGATTGAGGCCCAGATCAGACTGCATGATGGCCTTCTCCACCGCCTGCACCATGCCCTTCTCCCAGGGCGTGACCGCCAGGGTGCGCGCGTCCTCCGCGGTGACGTTGGCCACCTGTTTGATCGGCACCTCGGACCCGTAGTAGTTCACCATGACATGGTCCAGCAGAGCCGGATGGGCGCGCCCGGTGCGAATCTTGGCCAGTTCATGGCGCAGCGCCTCGACGCTCTTGCTCATGCGCGATGTCGCGTCTTTCTTGATGTCCTCGATCATGATCAATCCCCACTTTCAACCAGGGACCCAACCGCCTCCCCCTGCATCAGCCTCATCAGGGCTCCGGGCTTGTTGATGTTCATGACGCGCATCGGTATCCGATTATCGCGGCACAAAACGATGGCGGTCGCGTCCATCACCTTCAGGTTTTCACGCAGCGCCTGATTGTAGGTCAATCGGTTGTACAACACCGCATCGGGATTGCTGACCGGATCGGCGGAGTAGACGCCGTCGACCTTGGTAGCCTTAATCAGCAGGTCCGCGCCGATCTCGACCGCCCGCAGGCTCGCGGCGGAATCCGTGGTGAAGAAGGGATTGCCGGTGCCGGCGGCGAAGATGGTTACCCGGCCCTTTTCCAGATGGCGCACGGCGCGCCGGCGGATGTAGTCCTCGCAGACCTGATTGACCTTGAGGGCGGACATGACCCGCGTCGGGACCTCGAGCCGTTCCAGCGCATCCTGCATCGCCAGCGAGTTGATGACCGTCGCGAGCATGCCCATGTGGTCCCCCGTCACTCGGTCCATCCCCGCCTCCGCGAGGCCAGCGCCGCGGAAGATGTTGCCGCCGCCGATCACCAGCGCGACCTGGACACCGGCGCCCGCCAGGTCCCGAACCTCAACCGCGAGGCGGCCGATGACGGCTGGATCGATGCCGTAGTCGCCGTCACCCATCAGGGCCTCACCGCTGAGCTTGAGGAGAATGCGTCGATAAGCGAGATGGGTCACGTGGGTTCGGCTCCGGTGGATCGATGCAGGGGATTCGAGCGCCTCAGCCGCCCCGGACCTGAGCCATCACTTCCTCGGCGAAGTTGTCCGTTCTCTTTTCGATTCCCTCCCCCACCTCGACGCGGGCGAAGCGAATGACCTTGGCGCCGGCCTGCTTGAGGAGCTTCTCGACGGTCATGTCCGGATCCTTGACGAAGGCCTGGCCGAGCAGCGTGACCTCCTCCATGTATTTGCGGACGCGACCCTCGATGATCTTGTCGACGATGTTCTCCGGCTTCCCGCTCTCCAGGGCCTGGGCGCGAAAGATCTCGCGCTCTTTGGCCAGGGTGTCCGCCGGCACCTGATCGGCGCTCACGCACAGCGGGCTGCTGGCGGCGATGTGCATGGCGATGTCCCTGCCGAGAGTCTCGTCGCCACCCTCGAGTTCCACCACCACCCCGATGCGCACACCGTGGCGATAGCTGTAGAGCTGGCCCTGCACGTCGTCGAAGCGCAGCAGACGACGCACCTGGATGTTCTCCCCGATCTTGGCCACCAGGGCCTCGCGGGCCTGTGCGATGCTGGTCGCACCCCCTTCCTCGAACGGCAGCTCGACCAGCGCATCAACATCGGCCACGTCGCTGGCGAGGGCACGGGCAGCGACCGCGTCCGCGAAGGCGCCGAAATTGCCGTCCTTGGCCACGAAGTCGGTCTCACAGTTGATCTCGACCATCACGCCGTGCTTGCCGTCATCGGCGACGCTGATCATGACGACACCCTCGGCGGCGATTCGCCCGGCCTTCTTCGCGGCCTTGGCCTGCCCGGACTTGCGCATCAGCTCGATGGCGGCCTCGATGTCGCCATTCGTCTCCACCAGGGCCTTCTTGCACTCCATCATGCCGGCGCCGGTGCGCTCTCTCAGCTCCTTTACCAAAGCGGCAGTAATCGCCATGACATCAACTCCTCAAGAAAAAAAAACCGGGACGCCGGACGGCAGCCCTCGGCTGCCGCTCGATGTCCGCTCGCGGGCGTGTCGGCGCCCGCCGCGCAACGGGTTACTTGGCCGCCGCTTGGGCCTCAGCCGCGCTCTTGTCGTCCTCGGCGACGAACTCGTCGACCTGACCGACTGCCGCTGCAGCCGCCGAGCGACCGTCGAGCACGGCCGAGGCGGCGCCCTCGATGTAGAGGCGCACCGCACGAATGGCGTCGTCGTTGCCGGGGATCACATAGTCGATCTTCCCCGGGTCATTGTTGGTGTCCACCACCCCGACCACGGGGATGCCAAGCTTGTTGGCCTCGCTCACGGCGATCTTCTCGTGCCCGACGTCGACGATGAACAGTGCGTCCGGAAGCCGCTCCATGTCCTTGATGCCACCCAGGCTCTGATCGAGCTTGGCCTTCTCCCGGCTGAGACCGAGCGCCTCCTTCTTATTGAATCGCTGAATGGAGCCGTCTTCGAACATGGTCTCGAGCTCCTTGAGGCGCTTGATCGACTGCCGGATGGTCCTGAAGTTGGTCAGCATCCCGCCGAGCCAGCGATAGTCGACGTAGGGCATGCCGCAGCGTGCGGCTTGCTCGCGAACCGCCTCGCGCGCCGCCCGCTTGGTGCCGACGAACAGGATCTTGCCGCCGTTCGCCGCCAACGAGCCCATGTAGTTCATCGCCTCCTGGTACAGAGGAAGCGTCTTCTCGAGATTGATGATGTGGATCTTGTTGCGATGCCCGAAGATGTAGGCGCCCATCTTGGGGTTCCAGTATCGGGTCTGATGCCCGAAATGGACGCCCGCCTCCAGCATCTGACGCATGGAAACTTCACTCACTTCGAATTGTCCTCATGACTTGGGTTTGACCTCCACGCTTCCCGGGGCGCAACCCGCTGGGCGGGCACCCAGCGCCCCGTGCCGAAGCGTGTGTGTATTGCCGCGAGAACCGATCCGCGGACTGGCAGAGTCGGACCGGCTCGCGGGTGTGCTTTCGCTCATCGCGACCTTGCGGAACAGCGGATTCCACGGCTTGCTCGAACGAAATCGCGGCAAGCCGCCCGGGCTCGGCCCCGACCACTGCTGGATTCGCCCCCGACAGAAGGCCACGCCGAGATGGACCGGGGATGAGCCAAAAATAAAGCGAAAAACAGTCGTTTTTCGCTTCGGGTTCTGGCGCCGCTGCCGCCGCTTAGGTGGCAAAGCCGCGCGGTGTTTGCCGTACCGCGGCGTGTTTTATAGCATAGTGGGCTTCGCCCGGGCAATTCTCCCGGCCTTTCGGCAGGTGCCAACTGACCAGTGGATGCTAACGCCCACACCATGAGCGTACCGATCAAATCGGCGCACGAGATCGCGAAGATGCGCGTCGCCGGCCGCCTGGCGGCGGAGGTGCTCGAGATGATCGAGTCTCACGTGCGGCCGGGAGTGACGACTGACGAGCTCGACCGCGTCTGCCACGACTTCATCGTCAACGAGCAGCACGCGATCCCCGCCCCCCTCGACTACCGCGGCTTTCCGAAATCCATCTGCACCTCGGTGAACCATCAGGTCTGTCACGGCATTCCGGGCAACAAGCGGCTGAAGAACGGCGACATCGTCAACATCGACGTCACTGTCATCAAGGACGGCTATCACGGCGATACCAGCAAGATGTTCGTGGTCGGCGACGCGTCCGTCCTCGCGCGGCGGCTGATCAAGCTTACCCAGGAGGCGATGCGCCTGGGCATCGCGCAGGTGCGGCCCGGGGCAACGCTTGGGGACGTTGGCCACGCGATTCAGACGTTCGTCGAGTCCAACAACTACTCGGTGGTGCGCGAGTACTGCGGCCATGGCATCGGCCGGGAGTTTCACGAGGACCCCCAGGTGCTGCACTACGGAAACCCCGGCGAGGGACTGGAGCTGCGCGAGGGGATGTGCTTCACCGTAGAGCCCATGGTGAACGCCGGCAAACGCTTCATCAAGCTCCTGCCGGACGGTTGGACGGTCGTCACCAAGGACCGCAGCCTCTCCGCCCAATGGGAGCATACCGTCCTGGTCACCGCTGACGGCCACGAGATCCTCACGCTTCGCCAGGAAGAACGCGCAGAATCGGGACAGCAATGATTGCCGAACGGCATTCGGAGATGGTCACCGCCTTTGCATCGACGGTTCATTTGAGGGAAGAGCTGGCGGCAGGCGCAAACCCGGTCAAGGCCTTCCGGCAAGCGCTGCGCGAAGGCACCCGCCGCATGTTCGCGTGCTATGACGACGGGATGGCGGTCTCGGACCTGGTGCTGGCGCGCAGCCTGCTGGTGGACGCCCTCCTGCGCGAGGCATGGGATCGCCACCTGTCCTCTTGCCCCGACGCCGCCCTGGTGGCGGTGGGCGGGTACGGGCGCGGTGAGCTGCACCCGGCCTCCGACGTGGACATCCTGATCCTGGTCGCACGCTTTGAGCACGGCGCCATCAGCGATGCCATCGAGGCGCTCATCACCTTCCTCTGGGACATCGGCCTGGAAGTGGGACACAGCGTGCGCACCGTCGAGGAGTGCGTAAGCGAGAGCCGGGCCGACGTCACCGTCATGACCAACCTGATCGAGGCGCGCCATCTGGTGGGGGATGCGGCCCTCTTCGAGCGGATGCTCGAGGCCACGGGGCCCAGCCGCATCTGGCCGAGCGAGGACTTCTTCGCAGCCAAGACACAGGAGCAGAAGGCACGCTGGCACAAATACGGCGAAACCGCCTACAACCTGGAGCCCAACATCAAGGAGAACCCCGGGGGCCTGCGGGACATCCAGATGGTCGGCTGGGTGGCGAAGCGCCATTTCGCAGCCCGCGATCTCCACGACCTCGTCGGCCACGGCTTTCTCACCGAGCGTGAGCATCTCACCCTGATCGAGGGTCAGGCGCTCCTCTGGCGCATCCGTTTCGCTCTCCACCGCCTCGCGGGGCGGCGCGAGGATCGTCTGCTCTTCGACTATCAGCGCACCCTGGCCAGGGAGTTCGGCTTCATCGACGGCGAGGCCAATCTGGGCGTCGAGCAGTTCATGCAGCAGTATTACCGCACGGTGATGGAGCTTAACCGGCTCAACGAGATGCTGCTGCAGCTGTTCGAGGAGGCGATCCTGCTGCACGACCAGCTCGCCCCGCCGGTGGCGATCAACAAGCGTTTCCAGTCCCGCAGCGGCTTCCTGGAAGTCACGCGCGCGGACGTCTTCCGCCGCAGTCCCGTCGCCCTGCTCGAGGTCTTCCACGTTCTGCAGACGCACCCGCAGCTGCAAGGGGTACGCGCAAGCACCATCCGCCTGATCCGCGAGAGCCGCCACCACATCGACGACAAGGTCCGCGCGGATCTGCGCGCGCGCAGCCTGTTCATGGAGATCTTCCGCTACCCTTCAGGCCTCACCCACGCCCTGCGGCGCATGAACCGCTACGGGGTGCTTGCCGCCTACATCCCGGCCTTCGCCAACATCGTCGGGCGCATGCAGTACGATCTGTTCCACGTCTACACGGTCGATGAGCACACATTGCGCCTGGTTCGCAACCTGCGCCGCTTTTGCGTACCCGAGCACGCGGACGAGTATCCGCTCGCAAGCGCCATCGCCCATACCATCCCCAAGCTGGAGCTGCTGTACCTCGCTGGCCTGTTCCATGACATTGCCAAGGGGCGCGGTGGCGATCACTCACTGATCGGCGCCCGCGATGCCTGGGACTTCTGCCTGCTCCACGGCCTCTCCGAGTACGACGCGCGCTTGGTGGCCTGGCTGGTGGAGAAACACCTGGTCATGTCCATGACCGCCCAACGCAAGGACACCAGCGATCCAGAGGTCATCCAGACCTTCGCCGCGGAGATCGGCGATACCACCCGGCTCGATTATCTCTATCTGCTCACCGTCGCGGACGCGCGCGCCACCAACCCACAGCGATGGAACTCGTGGAAAGAGGCCCTGCTCCGGGAGCTCTACCACGCGACACGCCGAGCCCTGGTGCGCGGCCTCGACAATCCGCAGGCCCAGGACGAGCTGATCCAGCAAAAACAAACGGAGGCCTTGCGCCTGCTGGAGAAGTACGGCGTGCACGAGGACACCTGCACGGCACTGTGGATCAAGTTCAGTCTCGACTACTTCCTGCACAATTCGCCGGATGAGATCGCCTGGCAGACCAGACTGGTGCTGGGTGTGCCGTCCGACGAGCTCCCACTCGTCGCGATTCGGCCGGTCACGGCGCGCGGCGGGACCGAAATCTTTCTCTACAGCCGGGATCAAGCCCACTTGTTTGCCCGCACCACCGCCCTGCTCGACCAGCTGCGCCTCAGCATCATGGATGCCCGCATCATGACCACCGACGACCACATGGTGCTGAACACCTACTACGTGCTGGAGTTGGAGGGTTCGCCCATCGGCGAGGAGCTGCGGATGGAGGAGATCCGCTGTGCGCTCACACAAGGCCTTCAGGCTTCACCGCACGACGACGTGCAGGTCCAACGGAGGCTCCCGCGCCAGTACAAGCATTTCCCGACCATGACAGAGGTCACCTTCACCCCCGACGAGCGCAACCAGCGCACGGTCATGCGCCTCTCCACCCTCGACCGCCCGGGACTGCTCGCGGACGTGGGAGCCGTGTTCGACACCTGCGGGATCCGCTTGCAGAACGCGAAGATCGCGACCGTTGGAGCCGAGGTGGACGATGTGTTCTTCATCACGACCGAGAACGACACCGCCATCGTCTGCGAGTCGGCCCTCGCCTGCTTGCGCAACGAGATCCACCGCCGCGTCGAGAAGGCCCCGGCCGCCTGATTCCCGAACGCCCCCATGCGCCGCCCCGGGAGCGCCGCCTAAACGAAAACGCGCGCCGTTCGGCGACGGTCAGCAGAAATCACAGACACCTGACACGAGGCGGGCTCTGCGTCCGACGGGGCGGCTCGGGAGGTCAGTGACCGATTCCGCAGCATAATCGTGCGGGACCAAGGGGGTTCCCGGCCTGCCCTTCGATCGGCCCCCTCGGGCGACTCAGACGACGAGCGAGCCGAGTTGCCAGGTCGGGCGGATCGCCGCCGAAACGGCATCCATACCGCGCGCCAGCCCGGTGCCCACCAGCGCCGAGTCGATGCCGCAGCGGTTGGCCCCGAGGATGTCCGTGGCCATCTGGTCCCCGATCATGACCAGGCGTCCTCCGCTCAGGCGCCGGCGCGCCGCGTCGAACATGGGTCGATGCGGCTTGCCGAGGGCCACAATGGGTTTGGACATCCCGGGATAACGCTCGCGTATCACGGCTTCGAGCATGACGGCCAAACCGCCAGCGGTGAAGCCGTAGCGACCGGGCGCCACCGGATAGATGAGATCGGGGTTGCAGAGCAGCAGGTGCGTTGGGAGGCCGGCGTCGAGACGTCGCAGGATCAGGCTAAGGGCGTAATCCATCAGCTCCAGGCAAGGAAATCCCTGCTGATCGGCAATGACCACGACCTCGGCATCCGTCCCGGCCGAAACCACGCGGCCGCCCGCGCGCCCCACGTAACGCGCGGAGTCCGCCGGCCCGAGCACGAGACAGCCGGCCCCTTCGAGACGCCATTCCCTAAAGTACTCCTCGAGCAGGAGGCCGGAGGTGAGGATGCAGTCAGCCGGAATCTCGAAACCCGCCGCGGAGAACTCCCGCGCCAGCGTCTCGGGCAAGCGACTCGCAGAGTTGGTCAGGACGAGATAGGGCTTTCCGGCATCGACAAGGCGCTTGAGAAACCCCTCCGCCCCGGGCAATGCACCCGTCTTGTCGACTAGGACGCCATAAGCGTCGAGAAGAAAGCCATCGTAGGCGCCGATCAGCTCGGCGGCAGAGATGCGCACCGCCTCAGTGCCCGCGATCATCGCGTCGACAACTCCCGGCTTGATCGGCATGGACTGGACAGTGACGAGCGCGGACGGCGGCGCCCACCGCTCGCGTCGCCTCTTTACCGATGCTTAGGGTATGACCAGGGTCATGCCGGGAAAGACCCTGTCCGGATTCTCAAGCAGATGCCGATTGGCCTCGAAGATCTCCGGCCAGCGATTTCCGTCTCCGTACACCTCCCTGCTGATCTTGGCCAGGGTGTCGTTGCGCTGCACCGGATATACACTGCGCGCGGACATGGACTGGGCAAGTAGGTACTGCTTGTCGCGCAAGGCATGCTCGAGCCGGCTTCGCTCCTCATTCCAGGCCGCCTTGTCCATGTCCCCCCTCTTGTTGTGCAGATCGCGTAGCGACTGGAGGTACTCGGCCGCGGCCCCCTGGACCTGCTCATCGGAGACCGTCCCGCCTTCGCTCGCGGGCAGCTTGCCCCGGAGCTCCGTCAGCCCCGTCTCGGCCTCTTGGAGCCGCGCCTGGAGGTCGCCAACCTCGCCTTCCCTCGCGGTCAGCTGCGCCTGGAGCTTCCCGCGCTCTTGGGCCGCCGCCTGCTCGGCCTGGGCCAGCTGTGCTTGCAGCGCCTGCACCTCGGACGCGGCCCGCTCCTCGGTTTCTCGCAGGCGCTGCTCGAGATCAGTAGCCTGTTTCGTGGCCGCGCCGAGCCTGGTGTCCAGCTCCGCGGCCTTCTTCTGCTCCGCCTCGAGGCCGGCCTGCAGATCGGACTTGTCCTTCTGCAGCCGCTCCACGGCGGCCACCGCACCCGCGTGGGTCTCCTGAAGCATCTTGTGTTTCTGCCCGAGATCTTCCGCCTCCTGACGGGCACTGGCCAGCTCCGAGATCAGGTCGCTCTTCTCCGTCTCAAGCTTGGCCTTGACCTCCGCGGCGGCCGCCAACGCCGTGGCATGCGCCTGTTCCTGCTGCTCGATCCGCGCCTGCAGGTCCGCCGCCTTCGCTTCCGAGGCATCCAGTGCCGTCTGTACCTCGGCGCGCCTTTTCTCCAGCTCCCCGCTCGCGGTCTCCGCGGCCGTCAGTCGCCCCGCCAGTTCGTCCCTCTCGCTCGTGAGGGTCTGGTTGGCGCCCTCAAGCTCGGCCACGCGCGCCTCCAGGGACGCGATGCGTTTGTTCCCCTCTTCCGCCGCGGACAGGGCTTGCGCCTGCATATTCTGCAGGGTCTGATACTCGGTCGTCAGGCCAGCGAGCTTGGCCTGCGCCTGCTCCACTTCGCCGGACTTCGCGGCAAGCTGCGTTTGGAGATCGGCGACCGCGGCCTGAAGACGCTCGTTCTCGGCCAGGGCCTGCCGCTGGGCCTCCTGGGCCGCGGCGAGATCCTGACCGATCGCATCCTTGTGCTCGCGCGTCTGCATCAGTTCGGATTCAAGACCCGCCTTGGCGTCGGCAACGAGCTGCAGCTCCGTCTGGGTCGCGCTCAGCTTCGCCTGCAACGACTCGAGCTGAAGCCGTGACTCGGCGAGGACCTGGCGCTGGGCCTCGATCTCTGCGGTCAGCTTTCGCTTGTCCTCCTGTAGGCCGAGATTGGCGGTTAAGGCCTGGTCCCGCAGCGCCTCCAGCTCCGCGAAGCGATGACCTAGCTGCTCCTTCTCCGCCTGACGCTGTTGCTCCGACTCGGCTCGCTCACGCAGCGCCTGCTGCGCTTGGTCGGCCCCCATCCTCGCCTGAGCAAGATCGCCGGCGCATCGCGCTCTCTCCTCCGCCAGCGCCCTCCGAGCGCTCTCCCCCTCCGCGTTTACCTGCTCCAGGCGTGATAACTGACCCCGCAGCTCGGCAGCCTCCAACTCCTTCTCTCTCAAGACCTGCTGTAGACGTTCGGCTTCCTGCTCCATCCCTTTTTGGCGGGCCTGCAGTGCCGCCAAGGTATCGAATGCCCGGCGCGCGTCCTCAGCCACCTGGACTGGGAGCACAGCTTGGGCCTCTGCGCCCGAACCTGACTGGGCTTCCTGGCCGGCGGACGGAAACGCCAGGGCGGCCCCCGCCAGGGCCAGGGAGCCGGCAATGAGTTGTCGGCGCTGACCGGCAATGAGCGTCGGGGCGAAAGGGTTGTGGCAGGAATTATTGGTGTCGGGAGTGGTACTCATGGTGCTTCCCCATCGTCTCTGGCGGTGGTGGTGGCGACCTCGGCGTCGCAGGCTCGGAAGTATAAGCGAGGTAGCGGATTGCCGGCGGCTGGAATTCTGGACGGAAGAACAGTTCTTGCTGACAGGCTGCTGGTCAGCGGAGCCCGAGCGTCCTGAGGAAGGCCTCGACCGAGGCGAGCAAGCGCTCGACCGGCCGTTTGCGCGCCTCGTAGGACACGAGAAGGATGTCGGCCTGTCCGCGCGCATCCATGAGGTAGTCGTCACTGGTCTTGATCTCGTCCACCAGGCCCAGATCCAGCGCCTGCCTGCCGTGCCAGTACTCGCCCGTAGCGACTCTTGGGACGTCAAGCCGCGGGCGGTACTCGCTGATGAAATCCTTGAACAGCAGATGGGTGTCCTCCAGCTGCTGGCGCAGTTTCTCCCGGCCCGCCTCCGTATTCTCACCGAACAGGGTCAGGGTACGCTTGTACTCCCCCGCAGTATGGAGCTCGAAATCGACGCCGCTCTGCTCCAGCAGGCGATGGAAGTTGGGCAACTGGGCCACCACGCCGATTGAGCCCACCACGGCGAAGGGAGCCGCGATGATGCGGTCGGCCACGCAGGCCATGAGGTAGCCTCCGCTCGCTGCGACCTTGTCGACGGACACCGTAAGCGCGACCTTGTGCTCGCGCACCCGCGCCAGCTGCGAGGCGGCGAGCCCGTGCTCGGTGACCATGCCGCCCGCGTTCTCCAGCCGCACCAGCACCTCGTCGCCGTCTCCCGCCTCCATCAGCACACCGGTGATGACCTCCCGCAGGGACGCGACCTCCGTCGCCTTGATGTCGCCGTGGAAATCGACGACGAAGATCCGTTTCCGTCCCTTGCCCTCCCCCTTCTGGCGCCGTTTCTCGGCCTTCTCGTCGGATTTTAGGATCTTGCGGAAGGTCTTCTGTGGCAGGGATGCCCGCTTGAGCGTGCGCGCCATGTCGCGGTACTTGTCGTTGAGGTCTTCCACCTCGAGCCGATCGCCGTCGAATCGGCGTCCCCGCCGCGCGCGTACGAGCAGGACGAGCAGCAGCCCGATCCCAATCAGAAGGGTCAGGGTCTTGGCGAGAAAGAGTCCGTACTCGATCAAGGCATCAATCACGGCGGGGTCCTGCGATGGTCGATCCGGCTACACGGCGATCGGGGCGCGGATCGCCGGATGGGCATCGTAGCCCTCGACGACGAAATCCTCCAGCGCGTAGTCGAACAGGGAGGGCGGGCGGCGGGCGAGCACCAGCCGCGGCAGGGGGCGCGGCGTGCGGCCTAGCTGGGCGAAGACGATCTCGTCGGTGAGATGGTTACGGTAGAGGTGGACGTCGCCGAAGGTGTGCACGAACTCACCGGCCTCCAGGTCGCACTGCTGGGCAACCATGTGCGTCAGCAAGGCGTAGCTCGCGATGTTGAAAGGGACCCCGAGGAACAAGTCTGCGCTTCGCTGGTAGAGCTGGCAGGACAGCCTGCCGCCGGCCACGTAGAACTGGAACAGGCAGTGGCAGGGCGCCAGCGCCATCCGTCCGCGAGCGGGGTTGTCCCGCGGAGCCAGCCCGGGCAAGGGCAGGTCAGCGGGATTCCAGGCGCTGACCAGGAGCCGGCGGGAATCGGGGTCGCGCCGGATGTCCGCGACCAGGGCCGCGATCTGGTCGATGTGTGTACCGTCCGGGCGGCCCCAGCTGCGCCACTGGCGTCCGTAGATGGGACCCAGATCGCCGTCATCGGCGGCCCATTCGTCCCAGATCGAGACGCCCCGCTGCTTGAGCCAGTTGTTGTCGGTGGATCCGCTCAGAAACCACAGGAGCTCGTAGATGACGCTCTTGAGGTGGATCTTCTTGGTGGTCACCAGCGGAAACCCGCGCGCAAGGTCGAACCGCATCTGACGGCCGAACACCGAGCGCGTGCCCACCCCTGTGCGGTCGTCCTTGTCGACACCGTTTTCGACCACATCCCGCAGGAGATCGAGGTATTGCTGCATCGCGGTGTCGCCCTCAGCCGATCAGGGGTGCGGGAAGAGGCTGCGGCAAGGCAGTAGCCTGCATGAGATCAGACCTCCGCCGGGGCAATCAAGAGCGAATGACCATGCATCGCGCCGGGCTTGGGCAACCCAAGCAGGTCCAGCACCGTGGGGGCGATGGACTCGATGCCGGCGCCGATCGCGAGCCGCCAGGGCGTCTCGTCGACGATCAGGCAAGGCACCGGATAGACGGTGTGCTGGGTGTGTGGGGCGCCCGTCAGCGGGTCCACCATCTCGTCGCAATTGCCATGGTCCGCCGTGAGGATGACCGAGTAGCCCTCCTGCACCGCCACATCCAGAACCCGCCCGACCTCGCGGTCGAGGGTCTCGACGGCCTGAATCACGGCTTCGCGTACCGCCGTGTGACCGACCATGTCGCCATTGGCGAAGTTGACGACGACGAAGGGATAGCTTCCGCTCTGCAGGGCCTCGATCACGGCATCCGCGACCTCCGCGGCACTCATCTCTGGCTTGAGATCGTAGGTGGCGACCTGTGGCGAGGGGATCAGCCGGCGCTCTTCCCCTGGCAGGGGATCGCCCTGCCCTCCGTTGAAGAAGAAGGTCACGTGCGCGTACTTCTCGGTCTCGGCGCAGTGGAACTGATTCATCCCGCCTTTGCTCAGCACCTGCGCGAGGGTGACGTCTGGCCGCTCATGGTCGAAGGCGTAAGCGAGACCCAAGCGGCTGTCATACTCCATCATGCAGGTGACCTCCGCCGCGCGGAAGTCGCCGCGATCGAAGTGATCGAAGTCCGCCTTGCACAGGGCCGACACGGTCTGTCGCGGCCGGTCCTTGCGGAAGTTGAAGAAGATGACGCTGTCGCCGTTGGCGATCGGCTCCCCGCCCGCGATCACGGTCGGGACAATGAACTCGTCGTCCTCGCCCTCGGCGTAGGCCTGTCGGATCGCTTCCGCCGCCGTGTCCGCTGGCCGGCCTTGCGCGCGCGCCACGGCGTTAAAGGCGCGCTCGGTGCGGTTCCAGCGATGATCCCGATCCATGGCGTAGTAGCGACCGGAAAGCGTGACGATTCG
>CAYNBI010000015.1:46858-50140 GCA_964395315.1 uncultured Chromatiaceae bacterium
CAGCGCCGCCGCCCGCCGCCTCAAGCGCGCTCTCCACCCGCCCCAGGTAGCCCACGGCGGAGCGGGGCGGGGTGTCGCGGCCGTCGGTGATCATGTGTACCACGGGCACCGCCCCCTTACGCTGGCACAACCGGATCAGCGCCAACAGGTGATTGACATGGCTGTGCACACCGCCGTCCGAGATCAATCCCATCAGGTGAACCGGGCGTTGCCGCTCCGCGGCGCGGGCGGCCGCCTGGTTGAGCGCGGGATTCTCCAAGAACGAGCCGTCGGCAACGGCGTCGTCGATGAGCACCAGATCCTGGCGGATGACACAACCGGAGCCCAAGGTCATGTGGCCCACCTCCGAGTTGCCCATCTGACCGTCGGGCAACCCGACCGCGCGGCCGGAGGCCTGTAGCGTGGTGTGGGCATTGCGGGAAAAGTAGGCGTCCAATCGGGGCGTGTCGGCGATGGCAACCGCATTGTTGGCCTTGGTCGGATTGACTCCGAAGCCGTCGAGAATGATCAGAACCACCGGCCGCCGCGGTACCTTCAGCTTGTCGGCCATCACCGTCCTCCGAAAGAGCGCTTCGAACAAGGCCCCTAGTTTAGCCGTAGCGAGGCATCCTGTGGTCCCCGCGCTTCCCTCGATTCACGAAATCGTCACCGAACGCGGCGTATGCTGTCCCCGACCGCCGAGTCACCGCCGATGTCAGACGGCAGACGGAGAGGCGAGCCCCGGCACTGACCTCCATCATCCTGAAGTCGAAAAAGCCTTGGGTCGCGTTCCAGCGAAACGGGAAGTGGTGGAGAATGCCAGCATGGGTAGACGGCACCGTCGCCCGCAGCGGCGACGGAAATGAAGTGCAAAGAGCGCCCGCTCTGGATTGGGTGCGGGGAGGAAACATGCAGACCGATCGAATCATCGCCTTCGTCATGGCAGGCGGCCAGGGATCACGTCTCCAACCGCTGACCTCGGTTCGCTCGAAACCATCGGTGCCTTTCGGCGCCAGGTATCGAATCGTCGATTTCGTGCTGAGCAACCTGGTGAACTCCCAGATCCACACGATCTACTTGCTGGTCCAGTACAAGTCGCAGTCGCTGATCGAGCACGTGCGCAAGTCCTGGACCATCTCGCCGCTGCTGCAGGAACAATTCGTTACCGTGGTACCGCCGCAGATGATGTCAGGGGAGCATTGGTTTCAGGGCACCGCCGACGCCGTTCACCAGAACATCAACCTCATCGAGGACCACGCCCCCGACCTGGTCGCAGTGTTCGGCGCGGACCACATCTACCGCATGGACATCCGGCAGATGGTTGCCTTCCACCGCGAACGGGAGGCCGACGTCACCATCGCCGCCCTGCCCGTCCCGCTCGCGGATGCCCGCGGCTTCGGCGTCATCGCCGCCGATCCCGAGGGGCGCATCCAGGCCTTCCAGGAGAAACCGGCCGAACCGACCCCGATGCCGCATGATCCCGCACATGCGTTCGCCTCGATGGGAAACTACATCTTCGACACCGAGGTCCTCGTGTCCGCCCTCCACGAGGCGCGCAAGAACGGCGAGACCGACTTCGGCGGGCACGTGCTGCCGCGGCTGCTGAGAACCCACCGCCTGTTCGCCTACGACTTCGCAACCAACGAGATTCCGGGAATCAAACCCTATGAGGACCGCGTCTATTGGCGCGATGTCGGCAACATCGACGCCTACTTCGACGCCCACAAGGACGTGCTCGGGGGCGAGCCCGTGTTCGACATGTTCAACCCGCAGTGGCCCATCTTCTCCAGCAACTACCAGGGCCCGGTCGCACGCGTGCTTGGGGGCGAGCTGCGCAACAGCCTGCTCGGCGCCGCCACGGTCATCCATGACGGCGTGCGCATCCGCGACTCGATCATCCGGCGCGAGGCGGTGATCGAGGAGGACGTGGAGCTCGAGGACTGCATCGTAATGGACTACAGCCGCATCTGCCGTGGCGCCCGCCTGCGCCGCGTGATCATCGACCGGCACAACATCGTCGAGGCCGGCGACGTCATCGGCTACGACGAAGAGGCCGACCGCCAGCGCTTCCACGTCAGCCCGTCCGGGATCACGGTGATTCCGGGCGGACGCGCGAGCTATTTCGCCCGCGACTCGCGGTCGCGCAGCCGCGGAGGCTACTCGGAGTAAGCCACAGCCACCGTAGCCCGCCCGTGCTAGGAGGTTACGGCATGCGAAGCTCGATCGCCGCGCCTCCGGGCAGTCGGGACGAGGCCGGCAGAGGCGCTGCGAATCCATCACAGGTGCCATGCCGTCAACGGACTCGCGTCCGTAGACTTCGGAAGACGCGGATTATTCGCCATCCTGGCCAAAGGCAGCACGCCAACCGAGAAGCGCGGTTCTTGGGTGGCTTCATATTCAATCGCTCACGCGCTTTGAAACGGCGTCGCATACCCGTGCCGCGGGACGCGTTGAATTGATCAGCGCTTTCTTAGCCTATTACAATATGCTGAATCTAGTGGGCCGATGAGTAAGCGCCTTCCAAGCGCACCGCACAGCCAGCGGACGAAGTCCCTCATCCCAGGAGACGTATGACGAGATTTGGAGCGGTGCTGCGCGGCATCTTCTTGATCAGCACGCTGGTATTGGTCGGGGTGCTGATCAGCGAGTACGCGTTCCTGCATGGGCCCGAGACCCTCAAACAGTGGGCCGATGCGGAAATCCGTGGCGCTGGCGCATCCGGAATCCTCGTGTTCATCGCCGTTGGGGCGGTCTTCACCGGCGTCGGATTGCCGCGCCAGGTCTTCGCGATCGCCGCGGGGTATGCGTTCGGAATCGCAGCCGGTACCGCCTTGGCGCTGACCGCTGAGATGGTCGGCGTTCTGCTTGGTTTCGTTTATGCGCGCTTCTTTGCCCGAGACCTCGTGGCCCGTCGTTATCCAACCCGAATCCGCAAGGTCGACGCTTTTCTGCAGACCTACCCCTTCTCCATGACCCTGGCGGTGCGCTTGTTTCCCGTCGGCAACAACCTCGTGGTCAATTTGCTGGCCGGCGTCTCCAATGTGCGCGCGACTCCTTTTCTCGCGGCCTCCGCCGTCGGCCACTTCCCGCAAACCCTGGCCTTCGCCATGATCGGTGGCGGAATTGCCGACAGCGACCTGCTGCAGGCTGCGCTCGCAGTGGCGCTGTTCGCCATCTCCGCCGCGATCGGCGCGCACCTCTACGGAAAATATCGCCGTGGCCGGGCGTTCTACGACGACGCAGAGGATGCGGCTGTCGCAGCCCCGGAGTTGGCGCGGCCTGCCCGCTGCCGGGACCTCTAGC
>CAYNBI010000016.1:0-48458 GCA_964395315.1 uncultured Chromatiaceae bacterium
TGGAGAACTTCTGCTTTGCATCGAGGATCAGGATCTTCGACTTGGGCTTTTTCGCCTGGAGATACATGGCGATCTGGCTGGCGCGCTCGTAGGGCCCCGGCGGGCAGCGGAAGGGGTTTGGCGGGGCGACGATGACCACGGTGCCGCCATCGGCCATTGCCTCGAGCTGGCCGCGCAGGATCCGGGTCTGCTCGCCTGCCTTCCAGGCATGCGGCAGCGTGTTCGCGACCTCGTTACTGTAGCCTTCGATCTTGTCATACTGCAGCTCGATACCGGGCGCGACGATACAGCGGTCGAACGCCAGTTCCTGCCCCCCGGCGGTCTTGACGACTTTCTTCTCGGCGTCGATCTCCGTGGCGGTGTCGAAAACCATATTGATGCCATGAGCCTTGAGTCCGTCGTAGTTGACTTGGATCGACTCGATGGGGCGTTCGCCGCTCAGCACCTCGTTGCTGAAATAGCAGGTGTAATAGGTCTCGTTGGGCTCGACGACGGTGACGTCGATACTGGAATCGAGACGCTTGATGTATTTCGCGGCGGTGGCACCCCCGGTACCGCCACCGACGATGACCACTTTCTTGGCGGCGCCGAAGGCAATATGCGGGAAGCCAACCAGACCTGCGGCGGTTGCCGCACCAGCGGCCTTGACGAAATCGCGACGGTTCATTTTCATGCTGTTTACCTCCTCAGTCCTTATTGCTGGCTGGCGTAGTAAGCCCACAGGGCGTCGAGCCCCTTGTCGCCCTCTTTCTCGATCAGCTTATCGAGTTGCTTCTTCATCTTCTTGGGCATCTCGCGCCGCTCCTCCATGAAGTCGGCCATCGCGTTTCTCAGGTAGGGCGTCCACTGGCCGGCGAGGATGTAGTACTCCTCCTCTTCCAGCACCTTGCCGCCCTCGGAGTGGCACTTCTCGCAGTACTTTTCGTGGTGCTTTCCGCCGTCCTTGACCATGGCCTCGTCGAACTCCTGCTTGGCGGGTACGAACTTCTGGCCGGCGAAGAAGGTGCCCATGAGGGCGATTTCCTCGTCGCTGTAGCCCTTTGCGATGCGGTTCATGATGGTCCCGTAGACTTCGTCCTTCTTGAAGCCCTGCATGAGTTCGACGAAGTACTCGCCGTTCATGCCGCCGATCGAGGGAGAGGCGGGACCCACGCTTGCCCCGTCGGTGCCGTGGCAGCCGGCGCAGGTTTCAGAGAGCATCCGCGCGCTGGCGCCGGACATGAGCTCGGGAGCGGGCGGGTCGGCCGCGAGGGCGCCGAAAGAAATGCCCAGCGATACTGCGCTGGCGAGTAGTGCCAGTTTCATTGTTTTTTTGGCCATGTTACCTCCTTCGGAATAAACAGGCTTTCGGTTGGAACACGGAGAACACAGCCTCCGCCATGCGGACGACCGCCCATGACAGGCGGTCTCTTTCGCATACTTTGTCGGTGCGTCTGACCCGCCAGGGGCAGGGCCGCACCTTGTCGTCAGCGCCCGGCCAACAGGCCGACCGCCTCGTCGTTACCTTTCTGTTGCGCGAGCTTGGTTGCGGTGCGGCCCTTGCTGTCTTCGAGCGCCGGGTCGGCGCCGTGATCGATCAGCCGACCGATCAGCGCGTTGTGCTTGGTCGACACCGCTTCCATCAATGCCGTCACGCCGTCGGTGTCCTGGATGTTCGGGTCTGCCCCTTGCTTCAGCAACAGGTCGACCACTTCCGAGCGACCTTCGCCGACGGCCCAGATCAGTGCGGTTGCGCCCTGGTCGTCCTTGGCGTTGATGTTTGCGCCGTGATCGAGGAGCGTCGTGACGACGTTCGCGTGACCCTGCCCGGCGGCGATGACTAGCGCGGTCGCCCCCTGCTTGTCCCGCGCTTCCTTGTCGGCATCGGACTTCAACAGCAGCTCGACAACCTCGGCATGGCCTTTGTCGGCCGCCTGCATGAGCGCCGTGCGCCCGTCCTTGTCGGACGCCTTGGGATCGGCCCCCCGGTACAGGAGCTGCTCTACCATGTCGCTTATGCCGTAGCGGGAGGCGATCATGAGCGAGTCCCAACCGGCACGGGTGCGGTCATGGACGTTCGCGCCGCGCTCGATCAGCAGGGCCGTGATGCCGATGTGGCCGTTCTCGGCCGCGAAGGTCAGTGCAGAGCAGCCGGCCACGGTGCGCGCGTTCACGTCGGCGCCTCGGGCGAGCAGGGCTGCGACGGCCTCGAGGTTGTCCCCTTCCACCGCCATCATCAGAGCGGTCTTGCCGAACTGGTTGCCGGCGTTGATGTCCGCCCCCTGATCGAGCAACTGCCCGACGCTCTCCACGTCGCCGATCGCGGCGGCCAGACGCAACTCTTTACCCAGGTCGGCCGTGGCGCTTACGGTTAGGGGTGCGGCGATCAGCGCTAGCAGCAGGGGCAGGGCAGAGAGGGTTCTCGTTCTCATGCGGCGGCGCCTCGATT
This sequence comes from uncultured Chromatiaceae bacterium, assembly GCA_964395315.1. Lineage (GTDB taxonomy): Bacteria > Pseudomonadota > Gammaproteobacteria > Chromatiales > Chromatiaceae > CAVORB01. Next base: position 2,429 of record CAYNBI010000016.1, read on the forward strand.
CGGTTTATTCCGGGAGGTCATGCGGAGTCGGATGCCTTCTTCTCCTCCTCGTCTGGCTCGTCAGGCTCCTCGTGGGCGATGCCCTTGTGGCAGTCGATGCAGGTCTGGCCCTTGTCCTCGGCATTGCTGTGCTTGGCGCGAGCCGATCGGTCTTGCGCGGTGAGATCCATGTTGGCGAAGTCGTGACAGGAGCGGCATTCCCGGGAATCCGATGCCTTCATCTTATCCCACACCCGGTTCGCCATGGTCCACCGGTAAGCCTCGTACTTCTCCGGAGTATCGATGGTGCCACGTATCTCGTGATAGACGTCCTTCGCCGCTATCACCTTGGCGATCATCTTCGGGATGAATGGCTCCGGCACATGACAGTCCGAGCAAGTGGCCTGCACACCCGAAGCATTCTTGTAATGTACCCTTTCCTGGAGCTCTTTCAGCGGGGTTTGCATCGTGTGGCACGATGTGCAGAACTCCATTTCGTTCGTGTAGGCGAGCCCGACGTTGAACAGGCCGGCGAAAACGATGCCGGCGAGGAAGACAATACCTACGATGACAAAGGTCTTGGTGCGGGAGGAGCCGGCAGGCTTGGCCATAGAAATCCTCTTGCGGTGGTAGTCTTGCCGGGCCCGCTGACCGTACGGCGAGCCCAATCAACCCGGGAAACCTTGTCGTCGGGTCTTATTGTCGTTGCTTGATTCTTAGCGGATGTTAAGGGATCGCATGGGCTTTGCCAAGAACGCGGGTCTGCCTCAGCAACCGATTCCCAGCGGCAAAAGCGGGCTCGCAATGCGGCGGCCGAGACCAGGAATCGTGTGCCGGGGGGTTTGAATGCCGAAGAGGCGTCTTCGGGTGCCCGGCCAGTGTCGCCCGTCGTCGTGACGTAGATCAGTCCGCGTCTTTGCGTGAGCCGATGCCGTGGTCGCGAGCGAAGGCGAGCATACGCTGAATCGGCAGGATCGCGCGATCCCGGATCGCTGGCTCGATGTGGATCTCCTGATCCCCGGCGAGTAGGACCTGCTCTAGGTTCTGCAACGCGTTCATGGCCATCCACGGGCAGTGGGCGCAGCTCTCGCAGGTCGCACCTGCGCCCGCCGTCGGCGCCGCGATGAGCCTCTTGCCGGGGGCGAGTTGATGCATCTTCCAGAAAATGCCCTCGTCGGTGGCGACGATGAACTCCTCGTTCGGCAGCTCTGCGACCGCCTTGATGAGCTGCGTGGTCGAGCCCACCACGTCGGCTTGGTCGACAACCTCGTCGGGCGACTCCGGGTGGACCAGCACCGCCGCGTCCGGGTGCAGGCGGCGCAGGCGTTCGAGGGCGAAGCCCTTGAACTCCTCGTGCACCACGCAGGCCCCTGGCCACAGCAGCATGTCGGCTCCGGTAACCCGTTCGACGTAGTGACCGAGGTGCTTGTCCGGCGCCCACAGGATCTTTTCGCCTTGCGCGTGCAGGTGTTTTACGACCGGGAGGGCGATGCTCGAGGTCACCACCCAGTCGGAGCGTGCCTTCACCGCGGCGCTGGTGTTGGCGTACACCACTACGGTGCGATCCGGGTGCTGGTCGCAGAAGGCGGAGAAGACATCCGCCGGGCAGCCCTCGTCGAGGGAGCAGGTGGCCTTCAGGTCGGGCATCAGGACCCGCTTCTCCGGATTCAGGATCTTGGCCGTCTCGCCCATGAAGCGCACGCCGCAAACCACCAGGGTGGAGGCCCGGGTCTCGGTGCCGAAACGGGCCATCTCCAGCGAATCGGATACTACTCCCCCCGTCTCTTCGGCCAATGCCTGCAGGTCCCCGTCCGTGTAGTAGTGGGCCACCAGAACCGCGTCCTGCGCGGCCAGCAGGTTCTTGATGCGCGTCTTCAGGCTCTCCTTTTCGTCGGCGGCGAGTTCGGGCCACCGCGGGTGGGGAGGGACCTTGACCGCCAGCTGTTCGAGGGCTTCGGGGTGGGCGATGGACATCATGGTTTCTCCCGGTCAGCGGATGACGTCGACCCTGTCGCGGTGCTTGAGGCGGTAGACCCTAGCCGGACGGTGCCGGCCGCGCCTGCGCAGTTCCCCGGTCTCCTCGACCTGCTCGAGCGCCAGGGCCCATTTGCGGAAGTTGCGCTTGTCGAGCTCGGCGTCCACCAGGGTCTCGTAGACCTCCTGCAGCTCGCTCAGGGTGAAGGTCTCGGCGAGAAACTGGAACGCGATGGTGGAGTAGTCGAGCTTTGCCACCAGGCGCTCGTGGGCGGTGCTGATGATTTCGTCGTGGTCGAAGGCCAGGGGAGGCAGGCCCGCGACCGGGAACCAGGCCGCCTCGGTGGCGTCGCTCGCGGGTTTCAATGCGAGCTTTTCCGAGGGAACCAGCGCGTAGTAGGCGACACTGATTACCCGCTCCCGGGGATCGCGTCCAGGCCGGCCGAAGGTGTAGAGCTGCTCGAGGTAAACGCCGGCCACGCCAGTCTCCTCCTCCAGCTCCCGCTTGGCGCAGAACTCCAGATCCTCGTCGATGTCGAGGAAACCCCCGGGCAGCGCCCAATGCCCTTCGAACGGCTCGCCGCCGCGGCGGATGAGCAGGAGCTGTAGTCGCCCATCCCGAATGGTGAAGACCACCACGTCGGTGGTGACCGCCGGATGGGGGTAGGGGTAGGAATAGGGCCCCGAGGTCGCGGCTTCGATCGTGCTCATGGGTTAAGAATGGTGTCTCGGATACACGAAGTCAATCCGCGCAGGCGCCGAACCCTCGTCGGTCACAGCCAGGCCGCGCCCCTTACCCCGCTGGAGTCCCCGTGCGCGGGCCGGCGTAGGTCGATCCTCGCGCCGTCGCAGAAGAGATGTTCACCGATGCGCTCGGGCAATCCCGTGTATAGACGTTCCAGGTTGGACAATCCGCCGCCGAGCACGATCACGTCCGGATCGAGGATGTTGACCACGCTTGCCAGGGAGCGTGCCATGCGATCCTCGTAGCGGCGGAGGGCAGATTCGGCTGCGGAGTCGCCCGCGGCCGCGGCGGCGGCGATGTCCGGAGGCGAGAGCGTGCGCCCGGTTGCGCGCTGGAAGTCCGCCATCAGCCCCGGTCCGGAGAGGAAGGTCTCGATGCAGCCGCGCTTGCCGCAATAGCAGGCCGGACCGGGCAGCTCAGAGGGCTCCGGCCAGGGCAGGGGGTTGTGCCCCCACTCGCCGGCGATACGGTTGGGCCCGGAGATCAGTCGGCCTTCCACCACGACGCCGCCACCGGTTCCGGTGCCGATGATGACGCCGAAGACGCAGCGCGCCCCTCTGCCGGCGCCGTCCACCGCCTCGGAAAGGGCGAAGCAGTCCGCGTCGTTCGCCAGCCGCACCGGCCGCTGCAACGCAGCGCACAGATCCCGGTCCAGGGCGCGGCCATTGAGCCACACCGAGTTGGCATTGCGCATGCGCCCGCTGAACGGAGAGAGCGAGCCGGGGGTGCCTACTCCCACGCTGCCGCGCGCGCCGAGCTCGGACTCCAAGCCTCGCACCAGGCTGGCGATGGCGGTCAGGGTGCCGGCGTAGTCGTTGCGCGGCGTCGGCACGCGGTGGCGGGCGAGTGTGCGGCCGGCGTCGTCCAGGGCAATGACCTCGATCTTGGTCCCGCCCAGGTCGACGCCGATGCGGATGGTGCGCACCTGGCCCCGTCAGGCGCGATCTGCCCCCTCGGCCGGCTTCTCGTTGACCGCCGCCAGGCTTTCGCCCGAGGGATTGGTGAAGCGGTCGTTGAGCGTCTGCACGTAGAGGTTGGCGTCCTCGCGGATCTTGTGCAGGCGGCGTCTTGCTCCGGCTCCCCAGCCGGCAGGGGAGCGTGCGAAGATGGACCGCCAGAAACGGGTATTGCGCTGGAAGGCGGCCATGAGGTCGCCGCGCAGACCCTCCTTCGCCGCCTCCTTGCGCAGTGATGGAAGCATGCTCTTCGCCGCCAGGCGGCGGATGCTGAAATGAATCGCCACCGCGAGCAGGGCGAGAGCCGCGAGCAGCAGCATGAGGGCGAGGGGTGTTGTGGATACGCTCTGCAGCCAGGTGGGCTGATTGCTGAGGCCCTGCCAGTGTCCGGCGCCGACGCTCCACACCAGGAAGGCGAGCAGGGCGCCGCCGAAGACGAGGCCATCACCGAGGAGGGTGCGGATGCGCCAGCGCCTGATGGCACGGGTCAGGAAGGGTACGCCGCGCTCCTCGATATCCTTGGCGGTCTTGTCCACGGCGCCGACGATCCGGTAGGCGCGCTCGACCTCGACTTGCTGCATGCGTCCATGGATCTCGCCGAGATCCTCATCGCGCTTCTTTTCGAATCGGCGGCGCTTGGCCTCGTCCTCGATCGGCGTGGCCGCGTCCGGGTTGTAGATGGTGTAGAAGCGCCCTGCGGTCAGGCCCTCCTCGCCCAGTGCGCGTTGCCACGCGGCGACCACGTCTTCAGGGTTGTCCTCCCGTGCCGCAGTGTCGAGTTGGTTGAGTATGAAGAGGAACTTGCCGGAGTCGGCGCGGTTGATGGTGTCCGCGACCAGGTGCCGGAGGGTGTCGCGCATCGCTCCGGGCTCGGGGTGGCGGGCGTCGAAGAACACCAGCACCAGGTCCGAGAGGTCGATGATGTGATCGGTGATGCGCAGGGTCGCGGTGCGCTGTGCGTCGGCGTCGAAGCCAGGGGAGTCGATCAGGATCTTTCCGCGCAGGCGTTCGCTCGGACAGGTCTTGAGCTGGAGGTAGGCGTCGATGCGCTTACCCTCTCCGTTGGCGACCAGGTCGATGTCTTTGGAGATCTGATAGAGGGGGAAGCGCGGATCCGAGTCGAGGGCGACCCCTGGTAGGGCGTGCCCAGTGGCCTCACGGCTGTAGCAAATGACGGTGAAGTGGTCGTCCACCGCCTGATTGCCCGTGCGCTGGACCTTGTGTCCGAGGAAGGAGTTGATGAAGCTCGATTTGCCGGCGGAGAAGACGCCAAGAACGGAGATCAGCGGCCACCAGGGGATCTGGGTGGCGAAGGACTGGTCCTTCGTCAGGAGGCCCATGCCGTAGGCTACGCGGTCCAGGGCGCGGAAGCTCTGGACGGTGCTCAAGAGCACGGGGTTCTCCTGTGCGAGGTGCGTCTCCAGGTTCTTGAGCCGTTGCTCTACGACATCAGCGGCGAGGTGCATTGATCCACTCCTGAATTGGTCTGCGGGTCGATTGTCAGTTCCGGGTGCCGAAAGATCTCGTTGCGGCGTCGGTCGCGCCTCTTGCGGGCAGCGTAGCCTGGCACATGCGGTGGTCGGCCACCCTACTCTGAAGCGGAGGTGGGCTTGCGCGCCCCGCGCCTCACCCGCTACATGGGATGGCGGCGGACGGATGGGGTACCCACCACGAAAGTGCGAGGATGGTATACCCATCGCCTTTGGGAAGGTAGTCTCATGACGCGCCCTCGTCGCGTATAATCCTCTCTCCCGGGAGGTGGCAATGCGAGTCGTAGAAGGGACTTAGTGGGGCGTGAGGTGGCTGGCGGCGACCGTCTGCCGATGGTTCTGGAAGCCCATTAGGTTTCTGATTTATCAGCAATAATCTCTGCTTTCGCTTGAAATAATATTGCCAATTGGTGATAATCCGCGTTTGGCGCAACCCTGGTCATAAGAGAATTTTATTGGATAAGGGGCGGCATTCGCCGCGCCTGTCTGCGCGGGCAGGGTCCGTCGCGCTTTCCGGGCCCGGTCGGTGGTTGAGGTCGATCTTTCAACAGGCAAAACCTTCAGGTGGCTATGCCCATGGCAATTCCAGTAAATCGCGGCTTGGTCGCGGCGACCCTGATTTTGGCGGCCAGCGCCGGCGCCGCCGCGCCGACCGAGAATGAGTTCGTCGTGAAGCAGGCGGAGGGTGCGCCGACGGTGTCGGTGGGTGGTACCGTGATCCCGTACAAGGAGGTCACCCTGGCCGCGCAACTGCCGGGGCGGGTCAAGTTCCTCGCCGGCATTGAGGGCGATTCCTTCAAGAAGGACGATCTTCTGGTCGCGATCGACGATCGCGAGCTCCTCGCCAACCGCCAGGCCCTGATCGCCCAGATGGCGGCCGCGGATGCCACGCTGCGCAATGCTGGAATCCAGTACAGCCGCGAGCTCTTCGCCCCGCGCTCGCGCACGCCCCCGGGCGGCATGGCAATCCCCAACCTGTTCGATCAGATGTTCACCCGTCCGATGGAAGACTTCATCGGCGAGCGCTCCCGGGGTGCCGAGCTGTCGGCGGATCTCTACTCGTCCGGCACACAGGTCGAGCAGGCGCGCAGCGCCATGATGCGTTTGCAGGCAGAGCTGCAGGCCCTGGACTCGAAGCTGCGGGACGCGCGTAGCATCGCCCCCTTCGATGGGGTGATCGTGAAGAAATTCATCGAGGTAGGCGACACGGTGCAGCCCGGTCAGCCGCTGCTGAACTACGCCGACGTCGAGTACCTCCAGGTGGAGGTCGACGTGCCGGCGCGACTGCGCCCGGGTCTGCGTGAAGGCATGATGATCCACGCCGAGCTCGACGTGAATCACCGGCGGGTGCCTGTACGCGTAGCCCAAATATTCCCCATGGCCGATCCCCAGCGCCACACGGTAAAGGTCAAGTTCGATCTCCCGGTGGGTGTGTCCGAGCCGGGCATGTACGCCAAGGTGCTGGTTCCGGACTTCAACGCGCCGGCCCGCGCCAACCCCGTTATCCCCGCGTCGGCCATCCGATACAACGGCAGCCTTCCGGGCGTCTACGTGCTGGACGATCAGGGTGGCGCGCAATTACGTCTGATCCGCGTGGGTGAGCCCGTCCCGGGCGGCTTGATCACGGTTCTCAGCGGCTTGCGTCCGGGCGAGCGCATCCTGGCCGATCCGCCCGCCGGCATAGCCGCGGGCTGGTCGACGCAGTCCGACGCGCAACGCTGATCCGCAGTATCCGGCGCGCTGGGCCGGTCCGGTCTGGCGCGCCTGTTCCCTTCATCTCGATCCAGGCTGGACTGTTGTAGGTTGAGTCATGAACCAAGACGAGACCCTGCCCCCTCCCGAGGGGCAGGCGCCCAAGCTTTCGGATGAGAACCTCGGCATCGCCGGGCGCACCGCTAGATTCTTCATCCGCTCCCCCCTCTCCCCTCTGTTCTATGTGGCCATGCTCCTGATGGGGCTGCTTGGCCTGGTGATGACCCCGCGCCAGGAGGATCCCCAGATCTCCGTGCCCATGATCGACATCATGGTGCAGTACCCGGGGGCGTCCGCGCAGCAGGTGTCCAGCCTCGCCATGCAGCCGCTGGAACGCATCATGAGCGAGATCCCGGGGGTCAAGCACGTCTATTCCGCCGCCCAGCGCAATCAGGGCATCGTTACCGTCGAGTTCGACGTGGGCGAGCAGATGGGGCCGTCGCTGGTGAAGGTGAACGACAAGATCGCCTCCAACATGGACAAGATCCCGCCCGGGGTCATGCCGCCGCTGGTCAAAACCAAGGGCATCGACGATGTTCCCATCGTCACGCTGACCCTGTGGTCGAAGGACCTCGACAACGACGGTCTTCCCGACGTGGACGACGGCCAGCTGCGCCTGCTCGCCCAGGACGTGCTCCAGGGGGTCAAGGAGGTCAAGGACACAGGGAACGCCTTCATCGTCGGCGGACGCAGAGAGCAGGTGACGGTGGACGTGTATCCCGAGCGTCTCTCGGGCTACCAGATCAGCCTGGATCAGGTGGCCCAGACCATCCGCACCGCCAACGCCGAGACAACCGCGGGCGGCGTCGAGGCCAGCGGCGCGCATTTCTCGGTTACCACCGGGTCCTTCCTGCGCAGCGCCGACGAGATCAGCCGGCTGGTGGTGGGCACACACCAGGACGTCCCGATCTACGTCTATGACGTGGCGCGGGTAACCTCGGGTCCGGAGGATGCCACGCAACTGGTCGCTTACTACACCGGCCCCGCCGCCGACGAGGGGTTCAAGGCGGACGGCGTGCCGGCCGTCACCATCGCCATCGCCAAGAAGGAGCTCACCAATGGCGTCACGGTCGCCAACTCCATCATCGACCGGGTGGAGGAACTCAAGGGTGAGCGCATCCCCAACAACGTCGAGGTCAGCATTACGCGCAACTACGGCGAGACGGCGGACGACAAGGTCACCGAGCTGATCTTCAAGCTGTTCATCGCCACCGGCTGGGTGTTCCTGCTGGTCTGGGCCGCATTCCGGGCGCTGCGCCCCGCCATCGTGGTCATGCTGGTCATTCCGGTCGTCCTGCTGATGACCATCTTCACCGCCTGGGTCTGGGGCTACACCATCGACCGGGTCAGCCTGTTCGCATTGATCTTCTCCATCGGCATCCTGGTGGACGATGCAATCGTCGTGGTGGAGAACATCTACCGGCGCTGGCTGGAGGAGGGTCGGACCGACGACGAGACCGCGGTGGACGCGGTCCGAGAGGTGGGCAATCCCACGATCCTCGCTACCTTCACGGTCATCGCCGCCCTGCTGCCGATGGGTTTCGTGAGCGGCATGATGGGACCCTACATGGAGCCGATTCCCGCCTTGGGCTCAGTGGCGATGTTCATCTCCCTGTTCGCCGCGTTCGTGTTCACGCCCTATCTGGCCATCTCCAAGTGGCTGCGCCCCTCCCTGCACTACCTGGAGACGGCCGAGAAACGCGAGCACAAGGAAGCCGAGAAGATCGAGAAGCTGTTTCGCAACATCCTGACCCCACTCATCGAGAGCAAGCGCAAGCGGACGATTTTCCGCCTGGTTCTGTGGGGCACCTTCCTGTTCACCTGCTCGTTCTTTTACTTCAAGTGGGTGGCGGTGAAGATGCTGCCGCTGGACAACAAGCCGGAATTCTCGGTGGTGCTCGACATGCCGGAGGGCACGGCGTTGCCCGTCACCGCGAACCTCGCTCACCGCATTGCCGAAAAGCTGCGGAACCTGCCCGAGGTGACGGCGATCCAGGTCTATGCCGGGACCGCCAAGCCGTTCGACTTCAACGGCATGGTGCGGCATTACTACCTGCGCTCCGAGCCCTGGCAGGGCGAGGTGCAGGTTCAGCTCCTGCACAAGTCGAAACGCGACCGCACCAGCCACGACATCGCGGTCGAGGCGCGGGAGATGGTCGAAAAGCTCGTCGAGGGGACCGGAGCCAAGATCGCGGTGGTCGAGATGCCGCCTGGCCCGCCCGTTCTCCAGTCCGTCGTGGCCGAGGTCCATGGCCCGACTCCCGAGATCCGGCGCCAGTTCGCGCGCGACTTGACCGCGTACTTCGAGCAGGCGGAGAGCACCCGTGACGTGGACAATTATCTGCGTGACGCCTACGACTACTGGCGCTTCGACGTGGATACCGAGAAGTCGGTGCGCCGCGGCATCTCGGTGGACGCCATCAACCGCAACCTGGCCATGGCGCTCGGTGGATCCCGCATTGGGGATGTCAAGAAGCAGGCCGGCCACGAACCAGTGGAGATCGTGCTGCAGGTTCCGCTCGCGGAGCGCTCCCAGATCGAGCGCCTGGGGGATCTGCCGATTCAGTCCAATGGCGGCTTCACAGTGCCCCTGCGCGAGCTCGGGCGGTTCCAGCGCGTGCCCGAGGAAGACATCATCTACCGCAAGGATCTGCGGGCGGTCGAGTATGTGGTGGCAGACGTCGGGGGGCGGCTCGCCGCACCCGTGTACGCCATGTTCCAGATCCAGGATCTCATCGACGCGTCCGACTACAAGGCCCCCGACGGCGTCGTGCCGCAAGCCCACTGGCTCGGTCCGCCGCCGAGCGACCGCCAGTCCTCCTGGGAGTGGGCTGGCGAGTGGACCGTCACCTACGAGACTTTCCGCGACATGGGGGCGGCATTCATGGTGGCCCTGGTCCTGATCTACATCCTGGTGGTGTGGGAGTTCGGCAACTTCCGCATCCCCCTGGTGATCATGGCGCCGATCCCTTTGACCCTACTGGGCATCATCCCCGCCCACTTCCTGATGTTCCAGCTCGGCCTCGGGGGCGAGTTCACCGCGACCTCGATGATCGGATGGATCGCGCTCGCCGGCATTATCGTCCGCAACTCGATTCTGCTCGTGGACTTCTCCATCCACGAGGTACAGAAGGGTGTTCCGGTGGCGGAGGCCGTGATCCGGTCGTGCAAGACCCGCACGCGCCCCATCCTGATCACCGCGCTCGCTCTGGTGGCCGGATCGAGCGTCATCTTCACCGACCAGATCTTCCAGGGCATGGCGATCTCCCTCGCCTCCGGCGTCCTGGTCTCGACGGTGCTGACGCTGATCGTCATTCCTCTGGGCTGCGTGGCGGCCAGCAAGGACCTGTGCGAGGTGGCCGTGGCCACCGCCCATCCGGGCGTGAACGTACCCTGCTCGGTCGAAGAGGAGGAAAAGCGGCGGAAGGTTCGAGCCAAACCCGCTGGCAGCCGGCTGATCAAGGCGTGGGGGTTCGTCGTCGAGGCATTTGTCCTCGTGTTCTACGCGGTCAGGGGCATCTTCCTGTTGCTTTTTGATCTGGTGAAGAACCTGCTCAAGAAGAAGCCCGTTCCGCCGCCTCCGCAGCGTCCAGGCAGCTCCGGGGCGGGTGGCACCCCATCCGGCGGCGGGGGTGGAGCACCTTCTCCGGGCGCCGGCCCTGCCGGTGAGACCTCAGCGGCGGCACCCGCATCCGAATCCGCTGCCGGCGTGCAACCGGGTCCGCCGCCTGTCGCCAAGGAACAGGCGGAGACTGCACCGGAAGGGCCGTCGCGACCAAGCGCACCGGTTGCACCCGGCCCGGCGGCGGAGGCGGCGGCGCCGGTGCAGCCCCCGGCCGCGAAACCTTCCGCCGCTGTCCCGCAAGCGCCGGAGCAGGGGGCCACGCCGACGGCCAGCGAGCCGTCGAAGAAGCGGCAGGGGGTTGTCGAGAAGGCGCCGGCACCGAAACAGCGAACCGCTAAGAAGCGTGTCGCGAAGAAGGCCGGCGCGAAATCCCGCACGGCCAGCGCCGCGATGACGCAGAAAAAGGCGCCGCGGCGTGGTATCCGGCTCAAGGTTGATGGCGGGCGTGGACCAAGCTTCGATTGACGGCGGGGGGCCGGATGTGCGTCGATAGCGGGGCAGATTCGCCAGTCATGGACAAGTGCGGCGGCGTGGGTGATGCGGCGTCAGCGCAGCGGCAAACCCGAGCGTTCGCCGCTGAGTTGAGCACCGGATTGCCCGACGCGGCACTAAGACATACTTATGAAATTTACGCCATCGTTCGCCCTCGCCGCACTCGTTTCGTTCGTCGCTGTCGTGCCGATCGCCGAGGCCCGCCAGGATACGGCATACGGTTCCGCCGTCTCGGGGTATCTCTACCAGGACGATGTTGGCGTACCGGCCCCCTACGAGGTTCCATACGGCAGGCCGGACGGATACGGTCGGTCGAGCGGATACTTCGACGACCGGATCGGCGGGGGCTTGGAATCCCAGGGACCTGTGGGCTACCGGGATCTGCCCCCGCGGGGCGACTACCCCGAATACGGCATGCCTTGGGATGAAGGGCCTGCGGTTTTTCCGCACTCTCGCCGCGCAGGAGAAGACATCGCCGCGCATCCGCGGCCATCGGGATATCGGCCGCCTGCGGTTGGCTACCAGGAACGCGCGCCCGCGTATCGTTTTCGCGGCGAAGAGCAGCTCGGTCCGGTGGGGGTCCCCTGGCGCGGCGGATACCATTTTCGGCCCCTGACAGAGCAGGAACTCGAGCGCGGCGGCTACGCGGGCGGCTGGCGGTCGGCAGCGCCAGGCCCTGCGAGCGTCGAAGAGCGACCGCCTCTCGGGCTGCCCGCCGACGAGGCCTTCGGTTACGAGCCGGAAAGCTGGTTTCGCCGTTATTACGGAGACCGCCCGTGATGGATGGGGTGGCGTGAGACGCGGTTCCGGCCGTTTCGATACAATCCGCTCTCGACACCGGGCGCGACCGGCAAACCGAAGCTGGCGGCGACGGATCGGGTCTTCGGGCCTATGGAACGAGACGACTTGTGAGCTTCAGTGTGTAGGAGGATGCATGCAATGAGAAAAAGATGGTCTTCGAGCCTGGCGTCGTTGGTTCTGGCTGTCATCGGCATGAGTTCCGCCAAGGCGGAGCTTGCGGGGCAGGAGTTTTCTGCAGAGATGGTCCAGCGTGGACCCGAGGGACAGATGTCCTCGGGGAAGATGTACGTGGGCGATGGGCGGATGCGCTCGGAAATGGTTCATCAGGGTCAGCAAGTGGTCCGTATCACCGACGAGACGCGGGGCGTCGAGTGGGTGCTGTTCCCGGAACAAAAGAAGTATATGGAGCGCCAACTCGCCGGTCCCGGCGGTCCTCAGCCGGGCATGATGCAATCCGCCTCCGAGGACCCGTGCGCGGGGGCGCCCGGTCTCACCTGCCGCAAGCTGGGTGAGGAAACGGTGAGCGGTCGCACCGCGGTCAAGTGGGAGATCGTCGCCGCGCATCAGGGAAAAACCGTGAAGACCACGCAGTGGATCGATAAGGAGCGAGGCGTGCCGCTGCGCCAGGAGCTGCCGAACGATCAGACCACCGAGCTCAAGCTCGTGGGCGAGGAAACGCTCAACGGGCGTCCGGTCGAGAAGTGGGAGATGGTTGCGACCATGCCGGGCCAGCAGCCGACGCGCACCTTCCAGTGGTTCGACCCGGAGCTCGAGCTCGCGGTGCGGCAGGAGTTCCCCGGTGGCTTCGTCAGCGAGCTCAAGGAGCTCAATGTGGGCAAGCAGCCCGACCATCTGTTTACCATTCCCGCCGGATACGAGCGAATCTCTACGCCTCAGGGGATGCCTGGTGCGCCCGGGGGCGGTGGAATGCCGGGGACCAAATAGAAACCACTCGGCACTGCCCGCCGATCCGTCCCAAGGCTCGGTAACTTTGGCCGGAAGGATTCGCGGCAAGCGCCCCGTGGCGTTGGTTCGGGTCGGCGTGGTTTCCAAGGCGTCCCCCGGGCCGCGCCACTGATTTCAGCTTTCCTGGATAGCCAATGATTACCATAGTCGGAAGTCTGAAAGGGGGCTCGGGCAAGAGCACCGTTACCTTCAACCTGGCAGTCTGGCTCGCGATGGCAGACGTCAATGTCCAATTGGTTGACGCCGATCCGCAAGCGACGTTGACGGATGTCGTGGACGTGCGGTTGGAGGAGGGCTTCGATCCGCCGTTGCGGGTGGACGACAAATCGGGACTGACCCGCGAGCACTTCAAGGCGGCGGACGAGACCCTGATCGATGTCGGAACCTCCGACATGGACTCCATGCGCCGCGCGCTGCAGGTGTGCGACCGCGTCGTCGTGCCCGTGCCCCCATCCCAGGCGGACATCTGGTCCACGCAGCGTTACATTCACTTGGTGGAGTCGACGCAGCGGGAGCGCCCTCCCGAGATCCTGGGCTTCATCAACCGTGGGGATACGCATCACGCGGTGCGAGAAACCAACGAGGCCGCCGCGGCGCTGGTTTCCCTGCCTGGCATCAAGTTCATCAAGCCGCGCCTGTCGCAGCGCACGGTATTTCGGCGCTCCTTCAGCGAGGGCCTCGCAGTGTTCGAGCTGGATCCGCGCGGCAAGGGGTCGCGCGAGTTCTTTTCTCTGGCCGCAGCGCTCTACCCTACGCTCGTGAGCTGAGACCCCTGGATTACCTGGTTTCAGTCTCGGCCGCACGGCTGGTCAGGGGTACTTAATAATAAAATAAACTTGTGTATGACTAAGTTTATGTTAAGATTCCGATATTTCCTCGCGCTCTGATCGCGGCGGTTTCCAGTCATGGCGGAAAACGACAACCAATCCCAGGGCGTCAGCGCGACGCCCACCACGCGCGCTCCCGGCGGCGAGCAGGACCCCAGCGCTCAGCTTAACGCCTATGCGATCGATCGTCTGTCGCAGGCGTTCGAGACCAGTGCCAAGCGTTGGGAACTGATCGTCTATCCCTCCCTATTCGCCTTCATCATCCTTGCGGCCTATGGGTTCTATCTGGTCTTCAGCCTCGCCAAGGACGTGCATTACCTGGCCATCAGCGTCGATTCGAACATGACGGTGCTAGCGAGCAATATGCAGTCGATCTCGGATAACGTCGGCCAGCTGAGCAATAACGTCCGCACCATGGCTGTCAGCGTCGAGTCCATCTCGCGCGATGTCAGTACCCTGGAACCCATGTTGACCAGCATGGAAGCCATGGATCAGGCCATTCGCTCAATGACCTTGTCCACCGCGAACATGCGCGACGACATGTCGGTCATGAACCGCAGCATCAGTCGCCCCATGACCTTCGTGAATTGGTTCATGCCCTGGTAGTGCTCGCGCGCGCGGATGCCGCAGCCGAGTTGTCACCGCCCTCCATTCGCTTCCGCCCTCATCGGGTGTTCCCGACGCCGGCATCGCAGACGATCGGGTCCCTCCCGGGAAAGGTGTCCGGTCGGACGGGAGACCGAGTGAGCGCCGTCCATGACCGCCACTAATACGCCAGTCCGTCTGGTGGTCGCGATCTCGTCGCGGGCTCTTTTCGACCTCAGCGAGTCGCATCGTGTGTTCGAGACCGAGGGCGTCGAGGCCTATTGCCGCTATCAGCGTGAGCATGAGGAGGACTTGCTGGCGCCCGGCGTCGCGTTCGCCTCGGCGAAGAAGCTCTTGGCGTTGAACGAGCGTCTCGGCGAGCGCGGGCGCGTGGAGCTGATACTCCTATCGCGCAACAGCTCGGATACGGGTCTGCGCGTATTCAACTCGATCCGTCATTACGGGCTCGACATCAGTCGCGCCGCATTCGCCGGCGGCGCTAGCCCCTATCGTTACGTCGCCGCCTTCGGTGCGCACCTGTTCCTTTCCGCCGACCCAAGCGACGTCCGAATGGCACTGGAGGCGGGCTGCGCCGCCGCGACCATTCTTCCGCTGCAATCCGGCGCGGCCGAGGCCGAGGATAACCAGGCGCTTCGCATCGCCTTCGACGGGGATGCCGTCGTTTTCTCCGATGAGGCGGAGCGGATCTATCGCAGCCAGGGGCTCGAAGTGTTCAATGCGCGGGAGGCGGCGGCCGCCAGAGAGCCCCTCGGCGGCGGGCCGTTCAAGGGGTTCCTGGCGGCCATCCATCAGATCCAGGGCCTGTTTCCCGCCGAGGACGCACCTTTACGGACGGCGCTGATCACCGCCCGGGGGGCGCCCTCCCACGAACGAGTCATCCGCACGCTGCGTGCATGGGGCATCCGAATCGACGAGGCTCTGTTCCTTGGTGGGCTGGACAAGGGCCCATTCCTGCAGGCCTTCGATGCTGACATCTTCTTCGATGACCAGGAGGTTCACTGCGATTCTGCCCGCGCCCTGGTGGCTACGGGGCATGTCCCGCACGGAATCGCCAACAGCGGGTAAGCTCGCGTCGTCTGCTCAGAGGACGCAGGGCAGCCGAAGGCCGGCCCGCGACCCGGTCCCTCATCTGCGCGGGTCCTGGGCCTCGATGACCGGGCTCGGTTTCTGCAGGAAGTTGCCCTGGACGTAGTCGATGATGTCCGTGGTCCAGAGCACGGTCAGCGTGCGCGCGCTCTCCACGCCCGTGACCATGCAGCGGATGCCGGCATCGCGGGCAAGCTCCGCCAGCCCAATCAGGCGCTTCTGCTTGACCTCGTCGTCGGCGAGTCCCTTGGCCAGCTCGCGCGAGAAAATGATGAAGTCGGGGCGCAAGTTGGTGAGCAAGACTTCCGGGTTCTGGCCTGTGCCGAACTGGTTCAATGCCACGCGGCATTTCACCTTCCGCAATCCGTCGCTCAATCTGGTGAAGGCCGCGGTGTGGCGGCGTGCCTGCTCTTCCGCGATCTGGAACGTCAGCCAGTTTCCCCGCGCCTGGAACTCCTGCAGACAATCGCAGATCCAGATCAGAAGCTTATCTTCGAGCAGCGTTTCCTCAGCGATGTTGATGAAGAAGTTGAGCTTGATGCCCTGGGAACGCTTGGCGGCAAGTTCCGCGATGGCGTGCCGGATGACCCAGTGGTCGACGGCGATCATCTTTCCGGAGCCGATCGCGGCGTTGAGGAACTCCTTGGCCTCCAATATCTTGCCGTCGCTGTCGCGCAGGCACAGGAGCACGCTGTAGTTCTCCTGGCTGTCGCCCTTCAGGCTCACTACTGGCTGGAACAACAACTGAAAGCCTTCCCCCTCTAGCGCTTGATCGATGCGCGAAGCAAGGCGCCGGCCCTCTTCATCCAGACCCGCGTCGGGGGGGCTCGTGGTGGGTTCCGAGGACTGCGTCTCGGAGGTCTGCGGTTCGTCCAGCTCCAACGTGCCGAAGAGGTAGTCACGGTAGACATTGTCCAGTACGTCGGAAGGGGTGCAGGACCCTGGCTTAAGCAGCAAGATGCCGGTGCCGATTAGCGGGACGCTTTCGTCGTCCGTGCCGGCAGGCATCGGCAGTTGCACCTGTTTGGCAATTCGTGCCGCCAACTCTTCCGCTTCGTTTTGGGATACCGAGTCGACCAACAGCACGAAGGCGCCGTCGCCAACCCTGGTCGGAAAGGACCCCTTGGGACTAAGGGATTTAAGTGACTTGCCGAACGACGCCGCGGCTTCCAGGGCCGCTGTCATGCCTTCTTTCTGCAGGATCTGTGAAAACGTGTTGATTCCGAAATAAATGGCGGCGAATCTCTTGCTGGCGGGATGCGCCTGATCCAGGCGGGTCGACAGCTCCTCCATCAAGGCCGCACGGTTGGGCAGGCCGGTATCCTCATCAACGAGGCCGCGCGCATCGGAGACCGCCTGTCGCATCACGCCTTGCACCGACACCTGCAGGCACGGCTCCCCGTCGAGCTTGGAACGGGACACGTTCAAGCGCGCAGGAAACGAGTTGTCGTCCGCGCGCACGCACTCGATGTCCATGGTCCGGGTCTCGTTCTCGAACATGTGCTCGAGCTGACGGAGGACACTCCGCGCCTCGCCTTGGTGGTCCGGGGCGATGAGGTCGAGCAGTGGATAGCCCTCCAGATCCTCGATGGCTGCGAAGCCGAACAGTTCCTGGTAGGCCGGGTTGACCTGGATGTGCATGCCGTCCTGGATGAAGGCGACGGCATCCCCAGACGAGTCCATCACGTCTTTCGCCCGTTGCTCGCAGTCCCTCAGCCGCTCGCGCAGGCGCTGCGCCGTGCGGCGGTGGCCGAGATCCGAGAGCTCACGGGATACGATGAGCTGGAGGTGTTCCGTATCCCCGAGCTCTGTCAGGTCCCTGGCGCCGGCGCGCATCGCCATGATCAGGGACGTCGAATCGGTCTCCTTGCCGGCGACGACGATCAGGGGCAGGTCGATATCCAGCTCGCTGTAGCTTCGCATGCAGGCGGCGAGGTCGATATTGGGGTCATACTCGCAGCATAGGATGAGGTCGAAGGCCTGACCGCGAGTCAATTCGGTCAGCTGCGCCGGATCCCGGGTGAAGGTGCCGTGCACGGCGAGGCCGCCGTTGCGCAGCGATGTGATGATGCCTTCCGCGTCCTCTTCCTGCGAAGTCAAAAGAAGGATATTCATCGCTTGAGACAGGGAGTCCATCATTCTTGAACGAGCGTTCTTGTTGATCTTGGCTGACGGAGGGGTGCGCCATCGGTCGCCGTTCCCGTCATGCGGCGTCGCTACCGAGCGGTAAGTGGCAGCGATTATGTATGGTTCGTGACGCGTACACCATAACCGATTTCGTCAGATGACGGGCGTCTTGTGTGGCCGGCCGGCCTCTTCGCGCACCAAGCGTGGCACCAGGTAACCGGGCAGCCGGCGGCGCAATTCCGACATCAGCTCGACGGCGACAGCGGTGCGCACAAAGAAGTGGGTTGCGCCGGCGACGCGATCGAGCATGTGCAGGTAGTAGGGCAGAACACCGGCGGCGAATAGGCCCTCGCACAGCTCCGCAAGCACGGCGACGCGATCATTCACCCCCGCGAGGAGCACGCTCTGATTCAGCAGGATTATGCTGGACTGCCGCAAACGGTCCAATGCCGCCCCGACCTCCGTGGACAGCTCTCGTGGATGGTTGGCGTGCACCACCAGGACGGATGCCAAGCGGCTGGCCGCAAGCGCTTCGCAGAGCCCGGGCGTAACGCGGGAAGGCAGCACGATCGGCAGCCTCGTGTGCACACGCAGGCGCTTGAGGTGCGGGATCGCGTCGAGCTGGGCGATCAGGTCGGCGAGCAGGCGGTCGTCGAGCATCAATGGATCGCCCCCGCTCAATATCACCTCGTCGATGTCGGGCGACGCGGCGACCTGCGCGATTGCACCGGTGGTCCGGTCGTGCAGGCCGCCGAGCTCCGCGTAGGGGTAGTGGCGTCGAAAACAGTAACGGCAATGCACCGCGCAGGCGGCGGTGGCCATCAGCAGCGCCCTTCCCCGGTATTTCTGCAGCAGGCCGGGTGCCCTGAGCGCGGCGGCGTCACCGACCGGATCACGCTGAAAGCCCGGCTGCGCCCGCAGCTCATGCCCCAGCGGAAGGATCTGGCGTAGCAGTGGATCGTCCGGGTTGCCATGCTCCATGAGGGCGGCGAAACCGCGCGGAACCAGGAGCCGAAAGCTCTGCGAGGCCTCCCGCGCCTCCGGCAGCAGGCTGCGGGGCAGCCCCAGCATGTCGAGGAGCGACTCGGGACGGGTGATGGCCGCGGCGAGGTCCCGCTTCCAGAGCGGAATCTGACAGGCGGACTCGCTTCGCGCTAAAATTACCGGTTTTATCGGCCCCATCTGACAGAGACACTACATGGCAAGCTACAGCACCAACGAATTCCGGGGTGGCCTCAAGATCATGCTCGATGGCGATCCATACGTCATCGTCGAGAACGAGTTCGTCAAGCCGGGCAAGGGCCAGGCTTTCAACCGCGTCAAGGTCCGCAATCTGAAAACCGGACGGGTGGTCGAGAAGACCTTCAAATCCGGCGATTCCGTGGAGGCCGCTGACGTGCATGATACGCAGATGCAGTATCTGTACAACGACGGTGAGCTCTGGTACTTCATGGACCCGGAGTCTTTCGAGCAGCTGAGCGCCGATGCCAACGCGGTCGGAGAGGCCGCGAAGTGGATCAAGGAGCAGGACATGTGCGCCGTGACCCTCTGGAACGGCGCGCCGCTGAGCATCGAGCCCCCCAATTTCGTCGTGCTCGAGATCACCGAGACCGATCCCGGCGTGCGCGGCGACACCTCGGGGGGCGGCGGCAAGCCCGCCACCCTGGAGACGGGTGCGGTGGTGCGCGTACCCCTGTTCGTGCAGACCGGCGAGCTGATCAAGGTCGACACCCGCTCCGGGGCATACGTCTCCCGCGCCAGGGAGGAGTGAGCGCCGGCGTCTGGCGGCCCGCTGCGTCGGCGGACGTATTGCGCGCCCGAGCCCGCCTGCTCGCGCGCATCCGCGCCTTCTTCGACGCCGCCGGTGTGATGGAGGTCGAGACGCCGATCGCGTCCCGCGCCGCGGCCACCGACCCAGCCATCGCCAGCCTGCGAACGGCGTGCCCCGGCCTCGCTCCCGCGGTCGGGCCGCTGTGGCTTCAGACCTCGCCGGAGCTCGCGATGAAGCGCCTGTTGGCGGCCGGCTCCGGTCCCATCTATCAGACCTGCAAAGTCTTTCGCGACGGTGAGCGTGGACGGCTACACCACCCCGAGTTCACCCTGCTGGAGTGGTACCGTCCCGGCTGGGACCATCATGGACTCATGGAAGAGGTTGCGGATCTGGTGCGGCTCGCCCTTGAGCGGCCGGACCTGCCGGTAGAGAAGACGCCCTATCGCCAGCTGTTTCTGGACAGGCTCGGGCTGGACCCGCTGCGCGCCGCCACCAGGGAGCTGCGCCGGGCGGCGGGGCGGGGGATCCCGGCGGCGGATGCCCTCGATCTCGATCGCGATGGCTGGCTGGACCTGCTTCTCAGCCACCTGATCGAGCCAGGGCTCGGCCGCGGCCGTCTCAGCTTCGTCTACGACTACCCGCCGAGCCAGGCCGCGCTCGCGCGTGTCAGCGGCGGTGAGGAGCCCGTGGCGGAGCGCTTCGAGCTCTACCTGGAGGGTATGGAGCTGGCGAACGGCTTCAACGAGCTCACGGATGGCGGCGAGCAGCGGCGCCGCTTCCAGGCCGACCTCGCGCGGCGGGCGGCCGATGGCATGGCGCAGCCGCCCTTGGACGAGGCATTTCTCGCCGCCCTGGATGCGGGCTTGCCGGACTGCGCGGGGGTCGCCCTGGGGTTGGACCGCTTGCTCATGGCGGCCACCGGGAGCCCGCATATCGACGAGGTCCTGGCGTTCCCGTTGGAGCGGGCTTGACCGCAGAGCCGGTGGACGGGACACGGCGGCCCTGGGCGGAAAGGTCTCCGCCCGTATGATAAAGTCCTCGGCATCTTTTCGGAGCGACGGTCAGCGCATGTATCTCCTTCTGGTGAGCGTCCACGGCCTCATTCGCGGTCACGAGCTCGAGCTTGGTCGCGATGCCGATACCGGCGGTCAGACCAAGTACGTGGTCGATCTCGCGCGGGCGCTAGCGAAGCGGGACGACGTTGACCAGGTCGACCTGGTCACGCGTCGCGTCGTCGATGCACGGGTCAGTGCCGATTACGCGGAACCGATCGAGCTGCTGTCGCCCAAGGCCCGCATCGTGCGCATCGACGCCGGTCCTGAAGAGTATCTGCCCAAGGAGTCCTTGTGGGACCATCTGGACAGCTTCGGGGACAATCTGGTGCACTGGCTCAACGAGCAGGGCCGCATGCCCGATCTGGTGCACAGCCACTACGCGGATGCCGGCTACGTTGGCGTGCGGTTGTCTAGCCTGCTCGGCATTGCCCTGGTGCACACCGGCCATTCCCTGGGGCGCGACAAACGCCAGCGTCTCCTCGCCGCGGGTCTGCAGCTGGAGGAGATTGACCGGCGCTACAACCTGAATCGCCGGGTGGACGCGGAGGAGGAGGTGCTGGCGAACGCGGACCTGGTGATCACTAGCACGCACCAGGAGATCGAGGATCAGTACGGGCTCTACGACTACTACCGGCCCGACCGCATGGCGGTCATTCCCCCGGGAACCGACCTCGAGCAGTTTCGCCCGCCAGAATCCGGGGAACCGGCGATCCCTTTTGCCAAGAAGGTGACGCGGTTCCTGACGGATGCGGACAAGCCGTTGATCCTGGCCCTGTCGCGCCCGGATCCGCGCAAGAACATCGGCAGCCTGGTCGATGCATACGGCCAGTCCCCGCGGCTGCAGGAGATTGCGAATCTGCTGATCATAGCCGGTAGCCGGGATGACATCCGCGAGATGGACGAGGGAGCCCAGTCGGTGTTGACGGAGATCCTGGTTGCCGTCGACGCTTATGACATCTACGGGCGCGTGGCGATGCCGAAGCGCCACGGCTCCGATGAGGTGCCCGGGATTTATCGTCTGGCCGCCGCATCGGGCGGGGTGTTCATCAATCCCGCGCTCACCGAGCCCTTCGGCCTGACCCTGCTCGAGGCCGCCGCGAGCGGTCTTCCGCTGGTCGCAACCGAGAACGGCGGTCCGGTGGACATCATCGCCAACTGTCGCAATGGCCTGCTGGTGGATCCCCTGGACACGGATGCCATCGCCGCTGCCCTTTTGGAGGTGCTGGGGGACCGGGATCGCTGGAAGGAGCTATCCGAAAATGGCCTGCGCGCGGTGCGTGAGCATTATTCCTGGGACGCGCACGCCGAGACCTACTGCGAGAAGGTCAAGCCGCTGCTGCAGCGACACGAGCGCATCCCCGAGACCCTGTCCGCGCGCCGTCCCCTGCGCTACCGTGACCGCGCCCTGTTCACCGACCTCGATCAGAGCCTTCTCGGTAACCCCGAGGGGCTGCACCGGTTCGCGGAGGTGATGCGTGAGAACCGCAAGTGCGTCACCTTCGGCATCGCCACCGGCCGCCGCCTGGATTCGGCCATGTCGGTGCTGAAGAAGAACGGCCTGCCGCTTCCGGATGTGCTGATCAGCAGCCTGGGGACCGAGATACACTACGGCCGCAATCTGGTCTTGGACGAGTACTGGGGGGCTCACATCGACCATCTCTGGAAACCCGCCGCGGTCCGACGCGCCCTCAAGGACCTGCCCGGCCTGGTACTGCAGCCGCGAAACGAGCAGACCCGCTTCAAGGTCTCCTACCATTACGATCCGAGCGTCGCGCCGGCGGTCGAGGAGATCAACACCCTGCTGCGTTCCAAGGAGGTGACGGCGAACGTCATCCACTCCTTCGGCCAGTTCCTGGACGTGATCCCCGGACGAGCGAGCAAGGGGCTGGCGCTGCGGTACGCAGCACAGAGATGGGAGATGCCACTGGAGCACATCCTGGTGGCGGGAGGGTCCGGCGCCGACGAGGACATGATGCGGGGCAACACCCTTGCGGTGGTGGTGGCCAACCGCCACCACGAGGAGTTGTCAGGGCTCGAGGAGCAGGACCGCGTGTATTTCGCGGTGCAGGATCATGCCCTGGGCATCCTGGAGGCCATCGAGTATTACGATTTCTTTCGCTCCTGCCGCGCCCCCGTTTCGGAAGGCACATGAACACCTCATTGCTGATCTGCACCGACCTGGACCGGACCCTGATTCCCAATGGGCCTCAGCCTGAATCGCCGGATGCCCGGAGGCTGTTCGCGACCCTGGTGGCGCGCGGCGAGGTCTCCCTTGCGTACGTCAGCGGGCGCCACCGCGCCCTCGTCCAGCAGGCGATGGCGGACTATCAGCTGCCCTTGCCCGACTTCGTGATCGGCGACGTGGGGACCAGCCTCTACCGGGTTGAGACCGACGCAGAGTGGTCGCCTCGCCCCGAATGGGAGGCGCACATCGGCGCCGATTGGGCCGGCGCCTCGGTGGAGGATCTCAAGGGACTGCTCGCGGGCATTGTCCAGCTGCGCCTGCAGGAGCCGGCCAAGCAGGGGCGCTTCAAGCTGAGCTTCTACGCCGCGCCCGATGCGGACCAGAGCGGGCTGGTCGAGGAGGTGAGGGGGCGGATCGGCGCCCAGGGCATGCGCGCCAGTCTGATCTGGAGCGTCGATGAGGCCGCCGATGTCGGTCTGCTCGATGTGCTGCCAGAGCGGGCGACCAAGTACCACGCCATCGAGTTTCTCATCGAGCAGGAGGGTTTCGGGATCGAGCAGGTCGTCTTCTCCGGCGACAGCGGCAATGACCTCGAACCGTTGACAAGCCCCCTCCCGGCGGTGCTGGTGGCCAACGCCCATCCCTCGGTGCGCGAGGAGGCGCTGCGCGTCGTGCGCGAGCGCGGGCTGGCGGATCGTCTCTACTGCGCCGAGGGCGGCTTCCTCGGCATGAACGGGAACTACGCCGCCGGCATCCTGGAGGGGGTGGCGCACTACCAGCCCGTGGCGCGGCACTGGCTCGAGGGGGCGACGGACGTCTCATGACAAGCAGCGGCCGGCACCCGGTATGCGTCTTCGGCGAGGTCTTGTTCGATGTCTTCCCTGACGGCAAGCAGGTCCTGGGCGGCGCTCCGTTCAACGTGGCCTGGCATCTCCAGGCCTTTGGCCAGTCCCCATGGTTCATCAGCAGCGTGGGTGACGATGCAGCGGGTGAGCACATCCGCGCCGCCATGGCCGATTGGGGCATGGCCGTCGGCGGCCTGGCGACCGACCCGGTGCATCCGACCGGCCGGGTGACCGTCAGTCTGAACGCGGGCGAGCCTACCTACGAGATCGTCGACCGTTGCGCATACGATTACATCGATCTCCAATCGATGCGCGAGCCTCCTGCGTGCGGGTTGCTGTATCACGGCAGCCTGGCCGTGAGGAACCCGGTCTCGGCGCGGAGCCTCGCGGCGCTCAAGGCCGGCGGTCCGAGCACCGTTTTCGTCGACGTGAACCTGCGCGATCCCTGGTGGTCGGCCGAGGTTGTGCGCGAGATGGTGCGCGGTGCGGATTGGGTGAAGCTCAATCGGGACGAGCTCGCCCTGCTCGCCGGCGGGTCGGATGATCCCACCGAACGTGCGCGCCGATTCAGGGCTGAGAACGGCCTGGCCGGACTGGTCGTCACCCTGGGTGCGCGGGGGGCGATGGGATTCGCCGGCGATGACGAGGTAGCCGAGGCCGCTCCCCCGCCGGCCCTGAGGGTGGTCGACGCGGTCGGGGCTGGCGATGCCTTCGCGGCGGTGCTGATCCTCGCTATCGCGGAGGGCTGGCCGCTCGCCGTCACCCTGGAGCGGGCGCAGGAGTTTGCCTCGCGTGTCGTCCAGCAAACGGGCGCGACCGCCGCCAATCGGGACTTTTACCTGCCATTCGTCGATGCTTGGGGCCTGGGGGACCGTCCGGTGACCTAGGCACGCCTCCGACCCCTGGCCCTCCCTGCAACGCTTTCTCACGGACCGCCCGCCAAAGATGTACGAACAGGTCTCGCACGCATTGCTCAACGACATCCTCGATGAGCTCAAGCCCGCTATACGCCGCCAGGATCTTCGGCACTTCTACACCCGTCTCGGCGCCAATTTCTACGCGGTCTATTCGCTGTTCCACCATCTGTACGGGCAGCGACCGGACTTCAAGGAGCAGATCCTCAGGCTGGTGGAGCGCCTCGCCCTGGCATACGTCGATCGGCCGGCGGAGCTTGAGCGCCTCGATATGGAACGGGAGGAGGACCACAATTGGTTTCTGAGCCAGGAGTGGGTCGGGATGGCACTCTACTCGGATGGCTTCGCCGGTGACCTGGCCGGGCTCGAGTCGCATCTCCCCTACCTGCAGGAGCTCGGTATCAGCATGGTTCACGTCATGCCCATCCTGCAGTGTCCGCGGGGCGCGAGCGATGGCGGTTACGCCGTAAGCGACTTCCGCGCCATCGACGAGCGCGCCGGAACCCTGGAGGACGTGCGGCGCCTTTCGGCGTCGATGCGCAAGCGCGGGATGCTGCTCGCCCTGGACGTGGTGGTCAACCATACCTCCGACGAGCATGCCTGGGCTCAGCGCGCGCGGGAAGGCGACAAGTCACGTCAGGACTACTACTACATCTTTCCCAACCGCGACATCCCGGACATGTTCGAAGAGACCATGCCCGAGATCTTCCCGGAGACGGCCCCCGGCAACTTCACCTATGACGAGGTCATGGGCAAATGGGTGATGACCGTCTTCAACCGCTACCAGTGGGACCTCAACTACAGCAATCCCGCTGTCTTCATCGAGATGGTGGACATCATCCTCTTCTGGGCCAACCAGGGCGCGGACATCGTGCGCCTGGACGCCGTGGCCTTTCTGTGGAAGAAGATCGGGACCAACTGCCAGAACGAGCGCGAGGCGCACCTGATCCTGCAGATGATGAAGGACTGCTGTCAGATCGTCGCGCCGGGGGTGCTGTTCATCGCCGAGGCCATCGTGGCTCCGGTGGAGATCATCCGATACTTCGGCGAGGACGCGGTCATCGCCAAGGAGTGCGAGATCGCCTACAACGCGACCCTGATGGCCCTGCTTTGGGATACGGTCGCGACCAAGAATGCCAAGCTCCTCAGCCAGGGCATCCGTAGCCTTCCCGCCAAGCTCGACCGGGCAACCTGGCTCAACTACGTGCGTTGCCACGACGACATCGGCCTCGGTTTCGACGACGCGGACATCCGCGCCTGCGGGTACGATCCCGTCGCTCACCGGCGGTTCCTGCTAGCCTACTTCACCGGTGGCTTCGAGAGTTCGGCGGCCAGGGGGCTGCCCTTCGGCGTGAATCCCAAGACCGGCGACGCCCGCATTTCCGGCTCTCTGGCCTCGTTGGTCGGACTCGAGGTGGCGCTGGAGCTTGGGGACCAGAAGGCGACCGACGACGCCATCGCCGTGATTCTCATGCTGCACGGGATCATCATGTCCTTCGGCGGCATTCCGCTGCTCTACTACGGCGATGAGATCGGCACCCTGAACGACTGCACTTACCTGCAGGACGAGAGCAAGGCCGGCGACAACCGCTGGATGCACCGCCCGCGCATCGACTGGGAGAGGGCCGAGCGGCGCCATCAGCACGGAACACCCGAGCAGCGTATCTTCGATGGCCTGCGGCGCATGATCTCGGTGCGTAAGACCGTGTCCGCGTTCTCGGACTTCAACAACCGGGAGCTGATCGACGTCGGCGATCCACACCTGTTCGTCTTCCTGCGAACCAGCCCGGTGATGAGCTCCGAGGCGGTGCTGGTGGTCGCCAACTTCGACGCCTCGCCGAGCTACCTTGACCTCGGGGATCTCGGCAACCGGGGCATGTTCCAGTTCGGGCACCTCAAGGACCTGGTGACCGGAGAGGCCCCGGCCC
Source organism: uncultured Chromatiaceae bacterium (assembly GCA_964395315.1). Lineage (GTDB taxonomy): Bacteria > Pseudomonadota > Gammaproteobacteria > Chromatiales > Chromatiaceae > CAVORB01. The sequence continues at coordinate 28,553 of CAYNBI010000016.1, forward strand.
TGTTCAACGGCCGCCTGGTCATCCCCGCCTATCGCTTCTACTGGCTGACCGATCAGCGCCCGGGGGCGGTCCTTTAGGGACCGCCGATCGCTCCGCCGTTACCTGCGGCAGGTGAATGTGACGTGATGATCTTGGCCAGGATGGCCAATAACCGGGATCCCTTGCCTTCCCGGTTCGCCGTTGTGACGGCGTCGGGGTCCTATGTGATAATCAAAAGCTTTCGGACAGGGACGCGACCCAACGGTGCGCCTCTCAACCCATAGTCCGGCGCATGCGCCGCGAATGCTCGGGAGATACGATGGACGACAACCGCAAGAAGGCCTTGGCGGCGGCCCTGAGTCAGATCGAAAAGCAGTTCGGCAAGGGTTCGGTCATGCGCATGGGCGACGTTGGCGCCGTGCGCAACGTCGAGGTCATCTCGACCGGATCGCTCGGCCTCGACCTGGCGCTTGGCATCGGCGGCGTGCCGAAGGGCCGGGTGGTGGAGATCTATGGGCCAGAGTCTTCGGGCAAGACGACGCTCACCCTGCACATCGTGGCCGAGGCCCAGAAGCAGGGCGGTACGGCGGCGTTCGTGGATGCCGAGCACGCCCTCGATCCGGTCTACGCCGAGAAGCTTGGCGTGAACATGGACGAGCTGCTGGTCTCCCAGCCGGACACCGGCGAACAGGCGCTGGAGATCACGGATATGCTGGTGCGCTCCGGCGCCGTGGACGTGGTGGTCGTGGACTCGGTCGCGGCCCTGACACCCAAGGCCGAGATCGAGGGGGAGATGGGCGACTCCCACGTCGGGCTGCAGGCTCGCCTCATGTCCCAGGCCCTGCGCAAGCTGACCGGCAACATCAAGCGCTCCAACTGCGTAGTGGTCTTCATCAACCAGATCCGGATGAAGATCGGGGTGATGTTCGGCAATCCCGAAACCACCACCGGTGGCAACGCCCTCAAGTTCTACTCATCCGTTCGCCTTGACATCCGCCGCACCGGTGCCATCAAGAAAGGAGACGAGGTGGTCGGCAACGAGACCAAGGTCAAGGTGGTGAAAAACAAGGTCGCGCCGCCTTTCAAGCAGACGACCTTCGACATTCTCTACGGAGAGGGCATCTCCCGTGAGGGGGAGATCATCGATCTTGGCGCCCAACAGGGCGTGATCGAGAAGTCCGGCGCCTGGTACAGCTACGGCGGCAATCGCATCGGCCAGGGTAAGGACAACGTGCGCAACTTCCTCAAGGAGAATCCGGAGCTGGCGAGCGAGATCGAGGCCAAGATCCGAGCGCAAGTCCTGCCCCGGGCCGACGTGGAATCGACCGCGGCAGATCCGGCCGAGGCGTGACCCTGGATTCGGACCCTGGGCGGGACGCCATCAGGTTGCTGGCCTCGCGCGAGCACAGCCGTCATGAGCTGGGAGTCAAGCTGCGGGCGCGCGGCTATGGTGCCGGCGAGGTCGAGGCGGTCCTCGACGACCTGGGCCGCCGCGGTTTGCTGAGCGATGCGCGCATGGCCGAGGCCTACGTCGCGGAGCGCGTGCGCAAGGGATTCGGTCCGGTGCGGGTGCGTCACGAGCTGCGCCGGCGGGGCGTCCCGGAGGCGCTCATCGACGCCCACGTCGAGCGGGGTGCGGACGAGTGGTTGGAACGATTGATGGTGGTGCACGACAAGAAATTCGGCGCCGGCCGGGCCCATGACGCCAAAGAGCGTGCCCGTCGCGGCCGGTTCCTGGAGCAGCGTGGATTCCCGTTGGACCTGATTGCGCGTTTCCTGCGTGGCGACGACGAGTTCTGAGGCCAGCCCCCGAACGTTTTAACGCGAGTCATCCGAGTTTGCCGCCATGAAGAGCAGCGCAGAGCTTCGCAAGAGTTTCCTCGACTATTTCGCCGAGCGCGGACATCAAGTCGTGCCCAGCAGTCCGCTGGTGCCGGCCAACGACCCGACGTTGCTGTTCACGAACGCCGGCATGGTGCAGTTCAAGGAGGTCTTTCTCGGCCGCGAGCGACGCCCGTACATCACCGCGGCCAGTTCACAGCGCTGCGTGCGCGCGGGCGGCAAACACAATGATCTCGAGAACGTCGGCTATACGGCGCGGCACCACACCTTCTTCGAGATGCTGGGAAACTTCAGCTTCGGGGACTACTTCAAGCGCGAGGCCATCGAATATGCCTGGGATTACCTGACCCGGGTTCTCGCCATCCCTGCCGAGCGCCTGTGGATCACCGTGTACACCGAGGATGACGAGGCGGCCGCCATCTGGCTCGATCACGTCGGCGTGGATCCCGAACGGTTCTCCCGCTGCGGTGAGAAGGACAATTTTTGGTCCATGGGCGACACGGGTCCCTGCGGTCCTTGCTCGGAGATCTTCTACGACCACGGGCCTGACGTCGCTGGCGGTCCGCCCGGCTCCCCGGACGAGGACGGCGACCGCTACATCGAGATCTGGAACCTGGTGTTCATGCAGTACGACCGCGATGCCAACGGCAAGCTCTCTCCACTGCCGCGGCCCTCGGTGGACACGGGCATGGGACTGGAACGCCTGGCGGCGGTCATGCAGGGGGTACACAGCAACTACGACATCGATCTCTTCCGGGCGCTGATCGAGGCGGCGGCGGTGACGACCGGTCATCCGGATCGGGAGAGCAAGTCCCTGCGGGTGATCGCGGACCATATCCGCTCCTCGGCCTTTCTGGTCGCGGACGGCGTGACGCCCAGCAACGAGGGTCGGGGTTATGTCCTGCGACGCATCATCCGCCGTGCGGTCCGGCACGGCTATCAGCTCGGATGCGAGGATCCTTTCTTTTTCCGGCTCGTCGCGCCCCTGGTGAGCGAGATGGGGGAGGCCTACCCGGAGCTTGCCAAGGCCCAAGCCCAGGTCGAGCGGGTGCTCCGGGTCGAGGAGGAGCGTTTCGCGGAAACGCTGGAGCAGGGCATGCGCATCCTCGATCAGGCCATCGGCGGCCTGCCGGGAACGGAAATTCCCGGCGAGACGGTGTTCAAGCTGTACGACACCTTTGGATTTCCCACCGATCTCACCGCCGATATCGGCCGCGAGCGAGGGCTCAGCCTGGACATGGCGGGATTCGAGCGGGAGATGGGCGCGCAAAGGGCGCGAGCGCGGGCCGCGAGCCAGTTCGGCGCCGCTGGGGGCGCGGCCCTGGAGCTGGAGGGGGCGACCGAGTTCAAGGGCTACGAGCGCCTGGACGCCGAGGGCAGGGTGGTTGGCGTGTACAGCTCGGGTGAGCCGCGGGATGGGCTGTCCGCCGGCGAGCAGGGCATCGTCGTCCTGGACGTCACCCCCTTCTACGCCGAGTCGGGCGGTCAGGTCGGTGATCGCGGCTGGCTGGTCGGCGACGGTGTGCGCGTCGCGGTGCTGGATGCGCAGAAGCAGGGTCCCGAGGTCGTGGGACATGTGGTCCGCGTGGAAGAGGGCGCCCTGCGGATTGGCGACCGGGTTGTGGCGCGGGTCGATGCCGAGCGCCGGCGCGCGACCGCGCTCAATCACTCGGCGACGCACCTGCTCCACGCCGCCCTGCGGCAGGTGCTGGGGGAGCATGTGCAGCAGAAGGGCTCCCTGGTCGATCCGGAGCGGCTGCGTTTCGATTTCTCCCACTTCGAGCCAATCTCCCGCGAGCAGCTGTTGGAGATCGAGCGCCTCGTCAACCGGGAGATCCGCGAGAATCACTTGGTGGAGACGCGCATCATGTCCCTGGACGATGCCAAGGCCTCGGGTGCCATGGCGCTGTTCGGGGAAAAGTACGCGGACCAGGTGCGGGTGCTGCGCATGGGCGACTTCTCCACCGAGCTGTGCGGCGGTACCCATGTGCGTGCGGCGGGTGATATCGGCCTGTTCAAGATCGTCTCCGAGGGCGGCATCGCCTCGGGCGTGCGCCGCATCGAGGCGATCACCGGCGCCGCCGCGCTGGCCTGGGTCGAGGCCGACGAGGACCGGTTGCTGCGGCTGTCCGGCCTGGTCAAGGGCGGCCGGGACGATCTCGACATCAAGGTCAGCCAGCTCGTGGAGCGCAACAAGCGTCTGGAGAAGGAGCTGCAGGATCTCAAGTCGAGGCTGGCGAGCGCGGCTGGACAGGATCTTGCCGCCCAAGCACTCGACGTGGGCGGGGTGAAGGTCCTGGCCGCGCGGCTGGAGGGGGCGGATCCCAAGGGGCTGAGGGACACCATGGACCAGCTCAAGAACAAGCTCGGCTCGGCGGTGGTGGTGCTGGCCACGGAGACCGACGGCAAGGTGAGCCTGGTCGCGGGCGTGACCAAGGATCTGACGGGCAGGATGAAGGCCGGCGACCTGATCAAGGCCGTGGCCGAGAAGGTGGGCGGCCGGGGCGGCGGTCGGCCGGATATGGCGCAAGCCGGGGGTACCGATCCTGCGGGCATTCCCGCCGCGCTCGACCTGGTCGACGACTGGGTTCGGGGAAACCTGGCCTGAGCCGCTGGTTCCCGGCTGATTCCGCTCCCGAGTCTGGCGCTGCACCGTGGCAGACCAGAAGAATCCAATTTTCGGCAGTGTATAGAGCATAGGTGTTGGTATGGCTCTGATCGTTCAAAAATATGGCGGCACGTCCGTCGGCAGTGTGGAGCGCATTCAAGCGGTGGCCCAACGGGTCAAGGTCTGGCGCGACCGCGGCGACCAGGTGGTGGTGGTCGTGTCCGCGATGTCTGGCGAGACGGATCGCCTGATCGGACTCGCCAAGTCGATCCAGGAGAGGCCCAGTCCGCGGGAGCTCGACGTCCTTCTGTCCACCGGCGAGCAGGTGACCATCGCGCTGCTGAGCATGGCTCTGGAGCACATGGGTTGCCCCGCGAGGTCCTACACTGGCGGCCAGGTCCACATACTCACCGACAGCGCACACAACAAGGCGCGCATTCGCGACATCGACGGCGCTCGGGTCAAGGCGGACCTGGAGGCGGGGCGGGTCGTGGTGGTGGCGGGCTTCCAAGGCGTGGACGAGAAAGGCGACATCACCACTCTGGGTCGCGGCGGGTCCGACACCTCGGCGGTTGCGGTCGCCGCGGCGCTGAAGGCCGACGAGTGCCAGATCTACACCGACGTCAACGGCGTGTACACCACGGATCCGCGCATCGAGCCCAAGGCCCGCAAGCTCGATCGCATCACCTTCGAGGAGATGCTGGAGATGGCGAGCCTGGGTTCCAAGGTCCTGCAGATCCGGTCGGTCGAGTTCGCCGGCAAGTACCGGGTACCGCTGCGTGTACTCTCCAGCTTCGAGGAGGGGGAGGGCACGCTCATCACATTCGAGGAGGAAGCTGTGGAAGACGCCGTCATCTCTGGTATCGCGTTCAATCGGGACGAGGCCAAGCTCACCATCCTGGGCGTTCCGGACCAGCCGGGCGTCGCCCACAAGATCCTGGGGCCGGTCTCGGACGCCAACATCGAGGTCGACATGATCGTCCAGAACATCGCCGCGGACGAGGCGACGACCGACTTCACCTTCACCGTGCACCGCAATGACTACGGCCGCGCGATGGAGATATTGGACGCCATCGCCAGGGAGCTGTCCGCGCGCCAGGTGCTGGGGGACAACCGAATCGTCAAGATATCGCTGGTCGGAGTCGGGATGCGTTCCCACGCCGGGATCGCGAGCAAGATGTTCGCCGCGCTCGCAAAGGAAGGAATCAACATCCGTATGATCTCGACGTCCGAGATCAAGATCTCCGTGGTGGTGGACGAAAAGTACCTGGAGCTCGGGGTGCGCGCGCTGCACGACGCCTTCGGTCTCGAGGGCGCCGCCTGATCGGCACCGCTTCTCTGCCGGCCGCCGGTTTTGCCGCGGCGTCCCAGTCTTCGTGGCCGTTCGGAGAAGTTGATTGTGGGCCATCCTGGTCCCAGTCAGCACCCCACACGAGAATCACGGTTCTCGGGTGACATCCCTTTCGGAGAGCGGCCTGAGGTAGTCGGTCAGCGGCGCGGACGGGGGTGCTTGCAGCGGTTCCCTCGCCGTTCCCGTTGCCGACTGCCCAATCCGTTCGCGCACACCTCTCGACGGGGGAACTGCTTCGCCGCCAGTCTGACACGCCAGGCCTGGTGTGGACCGAGCAGATACCCCGCCCGACAAGCAGATACGGCCGCCATGATCCGATTGACCCATCGCGCCACGATTGCCATCGCCTTTGCCGCCGAACTGCTCGCGGCGCCGTTCGTGCTTGCGGACCAGTCTGTCCCCGAGACGTCGGGTGACGCTTCGATCCAGGAGCCCGTCGAGCCTGCGGCCGAGGTGGATCCGCGGGCCCCCTTCGACCTTGGGCTCGTGGGGCTGCCAGGTTTTCCCTATCCCCTCGAGACGCAGGACGACTTCCGCCGCGCAGTCGAGCTGACCGATGCGCGCATCGCCGAGCTGCGCGAGTCCCATGGCGGAGCACATCAGGCGGAAACCGCGAACGGTGAGTCAGACGCGGAGGTGGCGGATGGGGGTGAGGACCCGAGGATCGCGCCTCTGCGGGCACTGCGGCTCGCGCTCCAGCGGGGGGCCGCCCTTGCCGCACGAGCCGGCGAGCTGGATGAGGCGTTGGCAGTGGAGCAGCAACAGCTGGACAAGGTCCAGCGGCAGGGCCTTGAGTCGGCCCCGCCATATCCGATCGCGCTTCTTGACCAGCTTCGCACGGAGCGCGGCCTGATCCAGCACTCCGAGGAGATGGTAGAGCGGCGACGAGCCCAAGCGCAGCGGCAGCTCGACCTCACCGCGAACGAGCTCGAGGCGGCCATGCGAGCACGGCGACAGGCGCGCGATCGCTGGGCCGCCGCCGATGCGGGCAAGCGCGGGGCAGAGGAGCGGGCGCTGGAAGTCGCCCGCATCAACACCCTGGTAGCGCTCCAGCATAGGGATATCGCCATCTTGCAGCAGACCTTGGTCCAGAGAGAGGATGCGCTGGCTGCGGTGCAACGCGCTCTGCTCGATACCAGGATTGATTCTGTCAAGGGCGATCTGATCTTCACGCAGGAGGCACTGGCGAGCCGTCTGTCGGAGGTGCAGAACCGCGAGGAGGCCCTGCAGGCAAAGTTCGAGACCCTGACGAAGGGGGGCGAGGCCGCAGAATTGGCCCTGTTCGAAGCTCGCCAGCGCTTGAATCAGGCAATGCCGGGGATGAATCGGGATGCCTTGCTGGAGCAGGAGAATGCGTGGGAAGAGGAGCTCAAGATCGTTCGCAAGGCCGTGGAGTACAAGAGTCAGGTAGGGCTCATCGCCGATGCCGTGCGTGGCCTGCTGAAACGACGTTACGCGGTCTTGCAGGGCGCCGATGCGGGTCAGTGGGGGACCTGGTTGCGGGAGACCCAGGAGCTGCTCAGGGAAGTCGACAAGGACCAGGATTTCACCCTCGCGGAGCTGGGCGGGCTGCGTTCCGCCGAGCTTGGACTTGCGCGGCGCCTCGCCGCGCCCGACCTGGATGACGGCGTAAGGGAGGCCGTCACCCGGCGAATGGCGGCACTCGACGTCCAGGGCGGCCTTGCCGAGGAGATGCTGCTCGTCCAGGACCAGGTGCGCTCTTTGGCCCAACGGCTGAGGTATGACCTTGAGCCTCGGGTCCGCGAACGTTCGTTCGGGCAGCGGGTGGAGCATGCCCGAGGAGTTCTTTCCGAATGGTGGGATTCCGAGATCTTCGTGTTCCAGGATCAGGGCATCCATCTGCGCGATGTGGTGACGGCCCTGGGCGTCTTTGTCCTGATCTACGTCATCGTGTGGCTGCTGCAGACGGGGTTGCGGCGGAGCTTGCTGTCACGATTCGTCGGGGAAGCGGGCCAGGGCGAGGAACGCAGGACATTGCGCGCCGTGGTCTCGCCCCTGACCCGGCACACCAGCCAGGTCTTTGTGCTGGTGGTCGCCTTCTACGCGGCCATGGCCGTGTCCGGTCTCGCTCAGGGTAAGCTCCAGGAATGGCTGGGGACGCTGTTGGTCCTGGCGCTTTATCTCCAGGTTGGAATCTGGGCGAACGCGGGGGTCGTCGATTATTTCAGGCGCAAGCGCACCAGGAAGGAGCGGGAAGACCCTTCGGCGGTCAGCGGCTATGGCCTGCTCGTGTTTTTCCTCCGGGTAGGCATCTGGATCGTCGTCGGCGTTTCGGTGCTGGCTCATTTCAAGTACCCCATCGCCGGGCTGATCGGGGCGCTCGGCGTGGGCGGCATCGCCGTGGCCTTCGCCGTGCAGAACATACTCGCCGACGTGTTCAACTCCATGGCCATTATCCTTGATAAGCCCTTTCGCGTCGGTGATTTCGTCGATGCCGGTGGGACCCTGGGCGTTATCGAGCACATCGGTGTGAAGACCACGCGCATTCGCAGCCTGTCCGGTGAGCAGGTCGTCATGTCCAACACGGAACTGCTCGGCACCTGTATCCGTAACTACAAACACATGCGCGAGCGTCGCGTCGTCTTCAAGATCGGGGTGGTGTATGAGACGCCGTCGGAGAAGCTCGAGCGCATCCCGCTGATCATTGCCGAGGTCATCCGCGCCCAGCCGCGCACCCGCTTCGACCGCGCCCACTTCGCCGAGTACGGTGATTTTTCCCTGGTGTTTGAGGTTGTTTATTTTGTCGTCGGCGCGGACTACAACCTGTACATGGATATTCAGCAGGCGATCAACCTGGGAATCTACCGCCGCTTCCAAGAGGAAGGCATCGGCTTCGCCTATCCGACCCAGGAACTCATCGTTCGCCGGGCGCCGGAGCCGCCGGGACCATTGCTGGAGACCCCGACCTGAGAGCGCTCGGCCGTGCGCGACTACCTAGTCACGGTGGGTGAGCCCTTGTTGCCGTCCATGGATTTGGTTACCTTGCCGGTTGCACCCCGTCCCTCCCGTTCAACCCAATGCGAGTGGTCGAAACGATGAACAAAGTCTCCCCGAGTCTGATGCTGTTATTTGCCTTCGGGGCGAATGCGCCGGCATTCGGTGGTGAGGTCTCGTTGGAGGAGTTGAAGCAGCGATGCGAGGAGGCTCGTGAGCAAAAGATCGCCCCGTTGCGTGAGGCGGCAATCGAGGAATGCGTTTCCCAGCGCAGATCAGGTCGCACCCGTGAGGACTGCGAGCGCATCAACGCCGGCTTTGGTTCGGGTGGCGGCATCGTCGACGGCGGGGCCCGTTCTGCGATGTTCAATGATCTGCCCGAGTGCGTCGAGTACTTTGAGGCGGCGGACGCTCAGCGAGATCGCGGGTCCCGTCGCTGAAGGTCCTCCTGGGGGGCACTGGTTATCGGCCATTCGGCCCAAAATCGGCCGCGTTTCCCTGGCGGAGATGCCTCTCATTTTCGCTCATCCGTGCGTACCTGCCGCCAGTCGGTTTTCTTGGGGGAAAGATCCCATTGTCAGCATGCGCCGGTGCAGCGAACGACTACGCGCACGCAATTCGCCGACTCGGTTGCGGGCCGCGGAAGGTCGATCCTGCCATTGCCGGAATGAATCCTCGTGGCCCCGTTACATTGAGTTTGGCTGGTCCTGTACTCGGCGTCCGTCAGCCATTCGACCTTGCTGCACGACGCATTTCCGCGTCCGATCTGAATGCCCGACTCATAGGCGGCGCAGCGCAATCGGGTGTGCGTCACCTCGGTCCTGAGGTTCCAGTCGCCCGACGCCTTGACCCATCCCTGGGCGGCTAAAGACTGGAAATTCTTGGTTTCGCCTCCCGTAGTCAGGGGTAGATCGATCTGCTTGACGATTCGTGGCGCTGCTTGGGCGGCGTCGCCGTTGGCGGACTGATCGGTGGCACATCCTGAGATCAGGACCAGCGCGGCAATTGACAATGATCTATACATCTTTTTGCTTCTCGGTTTGGACCCGCCGGCGGATCTTGTCCGGTAGGAGGGCAACAAGCGGGAATTGTAGCGTTGGCCGGTGGAGATGCAGGGCAGGTCGATGGTCATGGTGAGCTCGTCAGCTCGTGGAGAACATGGCGAATCCCGCCCTCCGGCGCTCGCCGAGTCCTTCGAGCCCGTAGAAGTCTTGGTCGAGGAATAGTCCGGCGCAATCGGTCATGTTCGGAAGGTTCCTTGGCCGGCATCGGGGCCGTCGGACCAACGTGCCGATTCCCACGGATGGGCACGATCGGAGGGTCGGCGAAGACGCTTAAGTATAGCCCCAACAGGGTCTCTGCGGGGTCGGCGAACCTGGCGCGCTCTCGCGGTTATCACGGAAACCGGGTAGGCTAAGAACTCTCCAGGTTGCTTAGTCAAGAGCGGAGCGGATGGCGACGATTCTCCTCCGTTCGCCTATCCGTCCCATTGATCCCAGGCATTGATGCGCGGTCTCAATCGCGTCCGCAAGAGGAGTCACCATGGAGCTGCTAGACGGCGTCCTACGAATCGAATCCTTCCTCGCAGTCACCATCGGCATTATCGTCTTGTTCGTCGGCAAGCGGCTGAACCAGAAGATCGGCTTTCTGCGCGAGTTCAGCATCCCGGAGCCCGTCACCGGTGGGCTCTTGTTCTCGATCCTGTTCGGGCTCCTTTATGCCTTCTCCGGGGTCGAGGTCGAGTTCGAGCTGCGCGCGCGGGACATTCTCCTCGTGTATTTCTTTACGACCATTGGCATCAATGCCAGTGCCCGAGACCTGCTGGCCGGTGGCCGGCCGCTGGCTATCCTGCTTGCCATCACGATCCTCTTCATGCTGGCGCAGAACCTGACCGGTGTCGCGGTAGCCGGTCTCTTTGATCTGCCCTCCGCGGTCGGCGTGCTCGGCGGCAGCGTTTCATTGATCGGCGGTCACGGCACCGCCATTGCTTGGGCGCCGACCATCGGCGAGACGCATGGCATCCCCAGCGCTATGGAAATCGGTATCGCCAGCGCCACATTCGGCCTCATCCTCGCCAGCATCATGGGCGGCCCGATCGCCAAGTTCCTGATCAAACGGCATCGCCTGACGCCGAATGCGGAAGTGGCCGGTGAATGCCAGGACGTGGGCTTGTCCGAGGCGCAGAAAAAGGAAGGCATCAATCATCTGGATTTTCTCGATGCAGTGCTGGCCATCCACATCTGCATCATCGTGGGGTTCTTGCTGAACGAGGCCATCTCCGACCTGGGGCTCAAGCTGCCGCTCTTCGTCACATGCCTGTTCGCCGGCATACTCATCACCAACCTGGTGCCGAAGAATCTGCCCAGGATCACCGGCACGCATTGGCCGGCGCGGACCCCCGCCATGGCACTGATCGCGGACATTGCCCTCGGCACCTTCCTCGCCATGTCACTGATGAGCATGCAACTCTGGACCCTGATCGATCTGGCCGCCCCCATCCTGACCATTTTGGCGTTCCAGTTTGCCCTGGCCGTGACCGTCACCGTCGTCGTCCTGTTTCCGCTGATGGGCCGCGACTACGACGCGGCAGTGGTGGCGGCCGGTTTTGGCGGTGTGACCCTGGGCTCCACTCCCACCGCAATGGCCAACATGGCGGCGGTCACCCAGCGCTTCGGACCCTCGCACCGAGCCTTCATTGTCGTCCCGCTGGTATCGGCCTTCTTCATCGATCTGGTCAACGCGGTGGTCATACCGTTTTTTCTCAGGACCTTCTAGCGGTGTGAGTCGCCCCTGAGACAGGGCCTGGGCGGTTGGCGTTGTTCTCAGCCATCCCCGGTCCGTGCTTGAACCCGGCGACGCCATCGCCTATCCTCCTGCCGCCCTTCGGTTATGCCATGGGTCTGGGCGGCACTCAGCAGCCGACATTGCTCGGCGGTTGGCTGCACAATCCGCAGGGCAGCGGCAAGGTCGCCGCGCTGGTCCCTTGCCCGCTTGCGACGTCACGGGGTGGATCGAATGACATCCCTTCCTGTGATTGCACGCCACGCTGATCGGGCCCCGGATGCCAGTTGATCAGCGTCATCGAAGACAACGCGATCCGATGGAGGATTCAACTTCATGTCTTCACCAGGGGGCTACGAGCCGCAGAAGAAGGTCTCCCCGACGGCCTCTATCCTCGGTGCAATTTCCGCGCTGGCCGTCGTCATGGGCATGGTCTATCTGGGAATCCGTCTCGAGACCATAGATGACCGGCTGAGCTTTCGGCCGCCCCAATCCTCCGTGGGGCAATCCGAGTCGGTGCCGCCCACATCGAAGGGCAGGGCTGTCTATGTGCCGGCTTACTCGCATATCTACTCGCGCGGGGGCCAGGCATTTCTGCTCGAGGTGACATTGAGCATCCGCAACACCGACCCTGCGCTGCCGATCCGGGTCGACCGGGTGCGCTACTTCGATAGCGGGGGCAGCGAGCTCCGGGACTTGGCCGAGACGCCCGTCACCCTGGCGCCGCTGGGGACGGCCTCCTATCTGGTGGAGAAGCGCGACACCGCGGGTGGCTCCGGCGCCGGCTTCGTGGTCGAATGGTCGGCGGATGAGGCGGTCAACCCGCCCATCGTAGAGTCGGTAATGATCGGGGTCGATACGACCCACAACCTGTCGTTCACCAGCCGCGGCCAACCGATCGCAAAGGCACTGCCATGAGGAACGGGGCGTTATTGGCGAATTCGGATTGAGTCCCGTTTTATGCCAAGGGAAAGTTGGCCCGTCTCACCGCGCAAAGGGCGCTGCGGTGTGGCGGCAGAACACACCTGACAAGCGCCGGGGCCTATTGCAAACGCCCTCTTGGGACAGCAGTTTCCAGGTGGTACCAAGTTGACCAATCCGAGAGCGCGGAGGTGGCAGAGCCATGAACCGAAGCAGACTGGAGACGCCGGCCGTCGAGGCTGCCCTTGCGGCGCTCAACGACGTCGCGGAGACACCCTGGGCCGTCGTTGACGGCAAGCTGCACAAGGAGTTTCAGTTCGCGGACTTCGTGGAGGCGTTCGGGTTCATGACCAAGGCCGCCTTGGCGGCGGAGTCGATGGACCACCACCCGGAGTGGTTCAACGTCTACAAGAAGGTGCGGGTCGATCTCTCTACCCACGACGCGGGTGGCATCACCGAGCTCGATTTCGCCCTGGCCAGACGGATGGAGGCCTTGTTCCGGTGACGGTCCAGCTCGCCCGTGTTGAGCCGGAGCCAGGTCCTAATCCGAATGTGTCGTTGGCGAATGCCGATCAGCGGCGGCATCAGGGCGGCGGCTGACGCGGGGTTCCCCGCGGCTATCTGCTAGACTTCGCGGCCTTGCTCCACAATCACACGGCAGGGCCCGTCATGACCGTCCGCACCCGATTCGCTCCGTCCCCGACCGGCTACCTGCACGTGGGCGGCGCTCGCACCGCACTCTTCTGCTACCTGTTCGCGCGCAAGCATGGCGGGCGCTTCGTCCTGCGCATCGAGGACACGGACCTGGAGCGCTCCACTGCGGAGTCGGTCAACGCCATCCTGGAGGGCATGACCTGGCTCGGTCTGGACTACGACGAGGGCCCCTTCTACCAGACCCAGAGATTCGATCGTTACAACCAGGTCATCGACGAGCTCATGTCGAGGGGTCTCGCCTATCGCTGCGACTGCCCCAAGGAGCGCCTCGAGGCGCTGCGCGAGGAGCAGATGGCGAACAAGGTCAAGCCGCGCTATGACGGACACTGCCGGCAGCGGCAGGTCGACCCCGGGCAACCGCACGTGATCCGCTTCCGCAATCCGCAGGACGGAAACGTGGTGGTGGATGACATGATCCGGGGCAGGGTGGTCATCAGCAACGGCGAGCTGGACGATCTCATCATCCGTCGCAGCGACGGCTCGCCAACCTACAATCTGACCGTGGTCGTGGACGACATGGACATGGAGATCACCCACGTCATCCGCGGCGACGATCACGTCAACAACACCCCGCGCCAGATGAACATCCTGCAGGCGCTGGGCAAGGAGCCTCCCCAGTATGCCCATCTGCCGATGATCCTGGGTGACGATGGTTCCCGTCTGTCCAAGCGGCATGGCGCGGTGAGCGTCGTCGCCTACCGCGACGAGGGCTACCTGCCCGAGGCGCTGTTGAATTACCTGGTGCGCCTGGGGTGGTCGCACGGGGACCAGGAGATCTTCTCGCTGGAGGAGATGATCGCGCTGTTCGACATAACCGAGGTCAACAAGGCCGCCGCCAGCTTCAACACCGACAAGCTGAACTGGCTCAATCAGCATTACCTGCAGCACGCCGACCCCCATCGCATCGCGCGCTTGTTGAGTCCTCATATGGGCAAGCTGGGGATCGATCCTGCCTCTGGGCCGGACCTCGCGACCGTGGTGGAGGTCCAGGCGGCGCGGGCCAAGACTTTGGTGGAGCTCGCGGAGATCAGCGCCTTCGTCTACCAGGACTTCGACGACTACGAGGAGGCGGCGGCCAAGAAGCACCTGCGCCCGGTGGCGAGGGATTCCCTGGAGCGTATGCGGGACGCCCTCGAGATGCTGGCGCTGGACGATTGGGAGCCGCAGACCCTCGGACACACGGTCGAGCGGGTCGCCGCGGAGCTCGATTTGAAGATGGGTAAGGTAGCCCAGCCCCTGCGCGTGGCCGTGGTCGGCCGAGCCGCCTCCCCCGGCATCGACGTCACCCTTCATCTGGTGGGCAAGGAGGCGACTCTGCGCCGTATCGGCAGGGCCTTGGACTACATCCGGGAGCGCGAGGCGGCCGCCTGAGCGGTACCGCCCGCTGCCGGTAGCGGTGGACCCCGGGCGGGGGGAAGCCCCTCAGCCGGCGCTCGGAAGAGGCGGCCAAGAAACGCCCTGGTCTCTACCCGTCAGGACAGCTCGGCCAGCCCGTGGCGGCGGATCAGGCGGTAGATGTTGCGCTCGCTCACATCAAGCACCTCGGCGACCTTGGCGCGGTGTCCGGAGTGCTTACCGAGTTGCAGCTTCAGGTACTCGGCCTGCAGTTCTTCCAGGGTGGGATCGTGGTCGAAGCTGATCGTGACCTTGACCTGACTCTTGTTGCCCAGGGCGCTGAAGGCCAAGTGCTCGGGGCGTATGGCGCTGGCGTCGCGGGAGAGGATGATGGCCCGCTCCACGACGTTCTTGAGCTCACGCACGTTGCCCGGCCAGTCGTATGCGGTGAGTCGCCGTAGCGCCTCGTTGGACAGCCACTTGTTGATCCGACGCGAGAAGTTGTGGTTCTGGATGAAGTGGGTCGCGAGGTAGGGGATGTCGTCCCGGCGATCCCGCAGCGGCGGGGTGTCGATTACGAACGCGCTGAGGCGGTAGTAAAGGTCGGCGCGGAATTCGCCGCTGGCGCTCATTGCCTCGAGGTCACGGTTGGTGGCGGCGACCACGCGGATGTTGGCTTGCAGGTCCTTGGTGCCGCCGACGCGGCGGAAGATGCCCGTTTCCAGTACCCGCAGCAGCTTGGACTGGATGGAGGCGTCGATTTCGCCGATTTCGTCGAGGAACAGGGTGCCACCCTCCGCGCCCTCGATCAGGCCGCGCTTCTGGCGGTCCGCTCCGGTGAAGGCCCCTTTTTCGTGTCCGAACAGCTCGGACTCGAACAGCTTCTCCTGCAGTGTGCAGCAGTCCACGGCAACGAAGTTGCGCTTGGCCCGCCGGCTGCTGTCGTGGATGGCGCGAGCGACCAGCTCCTTGCCGGAGCCGCTCTCACCCTGAATCAGCACCGTGATGTCCGTGGGCGCCACGTCGGCGATGGTCTCCTTGATCTTCAGCAGGGGGACGCTCACGCCGATCATGAAGCTGGCGGTACCTTCCTTCGCCCGCAGGCGCTGGCGGCAGAACTGATGGTCGTTACGCAGCGCCGCGTCATCCAGGGCGCGCTGCACCACGAGCAAGAGCTCCTCCGGGCTCGCGGGTTTGAGCAGGTACTCGAAGGCACCGGCCTTCATCGCCGAGACCGCGTTGCGCACCGAGCCGAAGGCGGTCAACACCACCACCGGCTGCATCTTGACCAGATCGGGCAGGCGATCCAGCGTGTCGCCGTCCGGCAGCCTGACGTCCGCGATGAGCAGGTGGGGCTCGTGGGCGGCTAGAAAGGCGTCGGCCTGTTCCCAGGACGTAACCCCGACGGCATCGTAGTCGTGACCGCGCAACTGCCGGACGATCAGTCGGTTGAGGACGGCGTCGTCCTCGACGATCAGGATCTGTTTCGCCACGATTCAGATCTCCTCTTGCTGGTCTTCGTCGGGGAAGGTAACCAGGATGCGGCTGCCGTGCCCGGTCTCGCTGTCCACCGAGATGGTCCCTCCGTGGGATTCCACGATGCTTTTGGTGATGGACAGGCCCAGCCCGGTGCCGCGCACGCCGTCGGCGCGCCGGCTGAAGAAGGGCTCGAAGATGCGCAAGTGGTCCTTGGGTTCGATGCCGACCCCGGTGTCCTCGAACGTGAGCTCCACCCGATTTTTGCCGCGCCGACAGCGAACGGTCAGCGTGCCGCCCCGCGGCATGGCGTGGCAGGCGTTCTGCGCCAGGTTCAAGGTCACCATCCGCAGCTCGCTGTCGGTCGCCAGAACCCGCAACGGGGCCCCCTCGACTTCGAGCCGGATCTGGACCTTGCGCGTCTCCGCCTCCCAATGCAGGAGCTTCAGGGTATCGTTCACGACCCTATCGACCTCTACCAACTCCTGATCCGCCGGCGGCGGGACGCTGAGCTTGAGCAGGCGCTCGGTTACCTCACTGCACTTCTCTACCTCTTGATCGACCAACGTCAGGAACTCCAGGACCTGCTCGGAGTCAGCCGCGGCGTTGGCCTGCTCGGCCGCGTGCAGGGCGAGTCTCACCGCCGCGAGCGGGTTATGGATCTCGTGTGCCACCCCCGCGGCGAGGCGGCCAAGCTCAGAGAGCTTTTGCTCGTGCGAGAACTTCACCTGCTGCTCGAGGTCCCGGACGGACTCGACCACCATCAGTCTACGCTCGCCCCGCTGGGTAACCTCCATCGGGGCGGCGTAGAGCTCGACGTCGAGGCTCCCGCCATCGAACCGGCGGTGGCGGTGCACCACGCGCAGCGGTTGTTTGTTGCGCTGGATCTCCTTCAGTGGGCAGGTGATCAAGGTCTCTGGGCAGGGAGTTTCGAGCGCGTGGGCAGCGGCGTAGCAATGCTCAGGGACCTGCTCCGCCGGACCGATTCCAAGCTGCTCGCGGTAGGTGGCGTTGGTGAGCCGTACGCGGAAGTCGGAATCAATGACGCAGACGCCGTCGGGGATGGCGTTCACCAGCTGCTGCATGAACTGCTCCTTCTCCCTGAGCTCCTCGATCTTGTTTTCGAGGCCCTGCGCCATGGTGTTGAAGCGCTCCCCCAGTGCGGCGAGCTCATCGCGGCCCGGTAGAGACGCGCGCGCGTTCAGATCGCCCTGCGACAGACGCAGGCTCACATCGGACAGGTGCCCCAGGGGCCGGACCACGAAGCGACGGATGAACCACCAGCCTCCGGCGAGGTTGATAAGGACGATCAGGGCACCTGAGCCCATGAGCAGGAGCGTCGTGGTTCTGGCCTGCGCTTGCAGTGGGGAGGCGTCGAAATCAACGTAGAGGATGCCATTGATCGGGTTCTCGGCCACCGGGCCATGGCACTCCTGGCAGGGCGCCTTGTTGCGGACGGGGTTGACGCTGCGCAGCGCGCTGACACCGTTCCCGCGTTCGACCAGCCGCGTCGACGGCCCCCGCAGGACTCTCTCTTCCGGCAGGATTTGTCCACCGGCTAAAGCGGGGTCGGTGCTCAGACGGACGGCACCGAGGGCATTGGTGATGGTGACCGCGAGGATGCCCGGCTCATGACCCAAGCGCTCCACGATGTTCGTCAACCCTTCCAGATCCCGCTTGAGCATGGCGTTCTCGAGCGAGGTCTGGAGCAGCCGGTTGACCTGGGCTGCAGCGGTGGCGCGCTCCTGCCCCAGCTGCTCGCGGTAGAGAGTCACGAAGAGCACGAGGAAAACCAGCGAGCTGATGATCAGGCCGGCTGCGGTGCCAATGGCGAATTTCTTGTTGAGGTTTTCGTCCAGCAATCGCATGTGCAGGCTCCGAGCCGCTGGGCGGCCGGTCAAAGGACGAGGGGCACGTCCAGCCTGGTCCGCTGAACGGCGTTGCCCCGATTATTGTGCAAGCGGCTGGCGCCTTGACTGACATTTTGGCAGATCGGGGAGACGGTTGTGCCCAGGTTGAGTGGGCATTGTTCTCGGGTGCGTACGCGTTACCCTGCCGGTGCGACCCCGCGCACGCGAGGGTGGCCATGCGCGACACAGGCGCGGGCACGTTGCTTGCCTCATCAGGAAACCTGGGTGCGAGCATGTGCTTGCGGGGCAGGAGAGAGACGATGACCTGTGTGTATCGATGCGGCCCTTTCGGTCGGATAGCCTTGCTCGGATTGCTGCTGGCTGCCGGCAACGCCGGCGCCGACGAAGGCCCGTCAGGCGCCTTTCTTCGGGCGCTCGAGACAGCGGGTTGGGAGGCCCGGCGCCTGCATGATGGCGCCGTGGAACTGCGGGCGAGAGGGCGGGACGCGGCGGAGGCGCCGACTCGCAACGAAGCGGGTGGCGCGCGTCCCGCGCCGGACGCGCCGGAGCCGCCGGCGAAGCTCTGGGAGCGCCTGCGCGGCAGCGGATGGCGCGTCGAGGTCGCGCCCGATGGATCGACGCTTCTTTACCCGCCTGCCAAGGAGTTTGGCGTATCGGCAGTCGTCCTCGAACAGCGTCCCGAGCCACCTCCGGCGCCGCGGATGACCCTCGACGACTATCTGTCGCAGCGCGGCTGGCGCGTGGAACGAGCGGCGGACGGATCGCTGCTGCTCTATCCACGCAGTGATGGAGCGGCAGCGGAGCAGAAGTCCGCGCCGGCCCCCTGCCCGGGGTACGTTCCGCTGCCGATAAGCACGGGAGAGCTCGAACTGCCCGTGGATGCCTGGTCCGAGGCGAAGGTCGTCGCCGAATCCTGGCTGTCGTCTGTCGACGGTGCCGGCTTGTCGGTCGGGCGCATTCGCAGGCTCTTTCGCGTGTTTGTGGTGAGCATCGTGGACGCTCGCCCTCCCCACGAGCTCAGGCATCAGATCGCGGTCAATGCCGCGGACGGACGGGTCGTCGTTCTGAACTAAGGGATCCTCCTTCTCAGACGCTTACGCGTCTGGAAACCGGCGACGCCCCATTCCTTACCGCGGGAAGCGCTGAAATGATCGGTCGGCAAGTCAGTTCCCCGAGCGGTCCCTGCCCTGCGGGAATTCCCTAACTGACACGATGGCATGGGCGGCACCGACCCGATTGCCGGACGCTGGTATTCCTCTTTTCCGTGGTGTAGTAGATCGGGTAACTGATTGAGCGCAAGTCGATTTGGTGGCTTCCGTCTATCCTCTCTCCCCAGGTCCAAACCGCATTGCGGCGGCGCTTACCTCGCTCCATTAGCGATTGCTTGTGACAAAGCGTCAGAAGGTCCTGTGCAGGGCGCGCGCTCGCCTCGGTCCGGAAAGTGCGAAAAGAGCCGGGAAAACAAGATCTAGTCACGTTCCTCATTGGACTGGCACGAAGGATGCATCAGAGTCAGGCGGTCGCGGTGGGCGACACGGTCCCGCGGTGGACTGCGAATCGCTCGGACGGGGTGGCCGAGGCGAGGTTAATTGGAGGTCATAGCGGAATGAGAGCGAAATCTACCACCATTGCCCTGTTAGTCGCCGTTTGCGGTCAAGGCGCCTTTGCCTCGTCTGGCGGTCAGCTCCCCATCGCGGGGACGCAACCCTACCAACGTCCGCAGGGGGCGCCAGTGATCCTCGAGGTGCATAGAGACCCCGGCTGGTTCACGCACGCGCTGACGGGAATCAGCAAGCCGTATCCGAACAGCCTGCGGTTCCTCGAAGACCAAGGGAACTGGCACACCCCCTTCAACCATCCGGGAATGTACCCGCCCTACGATCTTCGTGGGTGGCATCGGCAATAATCGGGCCTTCCCGGCGTTCGATAATCACTTGGAGGAAATGTAATGACGCACACGATTAAGAGGTTCAAGAAAGCCGCTGTTGCTGCCGTGGTCGGGCTCACCCTGGCCGGTGGCAGCTCCGCGGCGCTCAGCATGGATGGCATGTCCGGAATGGGCGGCATGTCCGG
>CAYNBI010000017.1:0-46827 GCA_964395315.1 uncultured Chromatiaceae bacterium
CCTGGCGCCTGCTCAACTGGACCCTCAGCGACAATCTGAACCGGATCGTGATCACCGTCGGCGTGGACTACGGGGCCGACGTGCCCCTGGCGCTGAGGCTGCTGGCAGAGGCTGCACGGGAAAACGGACAAGTGCTCGCGGACCCGGAGCCCAGGATCACCTTCGAGGGCTTCGGCGACAATGCCCTGACCCTGGTGCTGCGCTGCTACTTGGACTCCCTCGATGACCGGCTCGCGGTCATCAGCGATCTGCACCTGAGCATCAACGCGAAGTTCCGGGCCGCCGGCATCTCCATCGCCTTCCCGCAGCGCGACGTGCATCTCAGCACCGCCCAGCCGCTCGATGTGCGCGTCACGAATGCATGGCCCGGGGCGGTGGAACCCGCCGCGAAGGGCAGCGGAGGTGGCTCCGTCGATCCGGGCCGCTGAGACATGCCGGCGGCCCGGTGCGCTCAATCCAGCTCGTTGAACTCGGGATCGTCCAGCAGCTCGCGCAGGCGCCGCAGCTCGCGTAGCCGCTCGATACGGCGGCGGGCGTCCCATGCGCTCTTGTCGGTCAGCGCCAAGGCGCCCTCGTTGTCGATGTACTGCTCGTTCGTTTCGTCACTGCCGCGGACTTCGGTCTCCAACATCTCGTTCCCCTACGCAAACCTGTATAAAATTGCGCGCTATCTAGCGCCCGCGGCGCGGGAGAGACAACGAATTATTTTTGTCGATTCGATCAAAATTGCTCATCGATGCTTTCCTCTCCGCGGCGAGCGCCAGACTTCGGCTGTTCCCCTCCGGGCAGAGGCGGAATCGCCGGCGAGTGACATGGCGATAAGGCAGCGCCGGCGCCTTCCCACCAGTGTCCTGTAGCTACTGGGGGCCGATTTTTGCGCGCTATGCATTAGGCATTTCCGGGCATCCTGTTTAGAATTCGTCGGGCTGAGGCGCGGCGCGCGCCGTCTCAGAACCACAACAGCGACCCCGCCGCCGGGTTCCGCGAGAGGACCCCGCCGGCATCCGACATGAACTTCCCTGGAGGAGGCAATATGGCAGCACTGTTTTCCGCAGAGTGGATGAATCAGCTCAAAGACGCCTGGAACGCCGAGCCCGAGGTCAGCGCCAAGCTGGCCGAAATCGATTTCGACTCGGTGATCTACTGTGGTTTCAAGAACGAAGAAAATCCCAGGGGCATTTTCGTGGTCGAGAAGGGAATATGCGTCCGCGCTGGCGCTTGGGCCGAGAGTGACCCCCCCGCCAACTGGGACATGCGCGCTGACCTGGATGACTGGCTCAAGTGGGTCAAGAAGGGCATCGGCATGATGGGCCTCGGCACCTCGTTCGCGACCGGCAAGCTGAAGTTCAAGGTCGGAGACTACAAGGCCATGATGAAGGACCCGCGCATGGCCAACCCCTTCGTGAAGAGCTTCAATCTGATGCAGAAGATCGGCGCCGACGAGCTCGGCTAACCGACCTAGCTTTAGATTAGGAAAAGCCCGCCCTCCGGCGGGCTTTTTCGTCTGGATATCCGTACCGGCCGCCCGAATCCGCTTGTAGCCAACCTCGTGCTCCGTGGCGGAGCGCGGGTCAGGCTCCTCCGCCAACGAGCCCGGCATCTGGCCGCAACAACGGTAGCAATCCCGATCGAGACAAAGACCGCGACAGGTCGCGCGGTCAGTTGCCCAACCGCCAACCACAGCAAAGATGACCGCTGCCCCGGGCACCGATGCAAACGGCGACGACCTAACCTTCCCCGGGCAGACAACCGGATGCGTCGCGGATAAACTGCGCGGAAACCAGACGAGGCCGAGCCACGGAGCGTGCAGTATGTCTGTCGACAGTCCCCTGAGCATCGGGTGGCGGGAATGGGTTTCGCTACCCGAGTTGGGACTGCCCGCCATCAAAGCGAAGACGGATACGGGCGCAAGGACCTCTGCGCTGCACGCCTTCTACGTCGAGCGGTTCAGAAGGCACGGCAAGGATCTCGTGCGCTTCGGGGTGCATCCGATTCAACGCCGCAACGACCCCGTGGTAGCCTGCACGGCGGCGCTCACAGACCAGCGCCAGATCTCCGATTCGGGGGGGCACCGGGAGATGCGCTACGTCATCAGCACCACGCTCAGGCTCGGCGAGCGCGGCGAATGGCCGATCGAAATAACACTTACCAATCGGGACACCATGCTGTTCAGGATGCTCCTGGGGCGAAAAGCCATGGCACACAGGCTGGTCGTCGACCCGGCCGCCTCCTATCTCCTCGGCAGGCTGCCGGGTCGCCGCGTAGCCCGGATGTACGCGGAGCTGGAAAACGGCGCCAGACGCTGATTGTTGGCCATCCTGACCAAAATCAGCGCGCAACCCGAAAACCGCGGTTCCTGGATGGCTTCATTTCCAGACGCTTGCGCGCTTGAGAATGGCGTCACATCCATGTGCCGTGGGAAGCGCTGAATTGATTCGAGTACGCTTACTCTGCGCCGTGAGGGTCAGGACTTGAGAATTGCGGTATTGTCCCGCAGCGCCCACCTGTATTCGACCCGACGGCTCAAAGAAGCCGCGGAGGCGCGCGGCCATGAGGTCCGTGTGGTCGACGTGCTGCGCTGCTACATGAATATCGCAACGCATCGCCCATCCATTCGCTACAAGGGGGAGGAGCTAGAAGGCTTCGACGCGGTGATCCCGCGAATCGGGGCCTCGGTGACCTTTTACGGGACGGCCGTACTGCGACAGTTCGAGATGATGGGAGTATGCCCGCTCAATGAGTCCGTAGCCATCACCCGGTCACGTGACAAGCTGCGCTCCCTGCAACTGCTCTCGCGCAAGGGCATTGGGCTCCCGGCAACGGGATTCGCGCACAGCCCCGACGACACCGGGGACATGATTAGAATGATGGGCGGCGCGCCGCTGGTCATCAAGCTCCTGGAAGGCACCAGAGGCATCGGCGTCGTGCTTGCGGAGACGCACCAGGCCGCCGAGAGCGTGGTCCAGGCATTCATGGGGCTCAGGGCCCACATTCTGGCCCAGGAGTACGTTCGAGAGGCGGGAGGGGCCGACATACGCTGCTTCGTCGTCGGCGAAAAGGTGGTGGCCGCGATCAAGCGTCAGGCCAGGGAAGGCGAGTTCCGATCCGACCTCCACATGGGCGGCAGCGCCAGTCTGGCGCGCATCACGCCCGAGGAACGCTCCACCGCTTTACGGGCCGCGCGGACCATCGGACTGAACGTCGCCGGCGTGGACCTGCTTCGGTCCAGAGACGGGCCACGGGTGATCGAGGTGAATTCTTCCCCCGGTCTTGAAGGCATCGAGACCGCGACACGCAAGGACATCGCCGGGATGATGGTCGACTTCCTGACGACCAAGGCCAAGCAAAAGCGCACGCGCACCCAGGGTTGAGGCTGAAAGACAATGCCGGCATTTTCCATCGGCGGCCAGCTGGTGCAACCGGGGGAACGGGTTTTCGTCGACCTTTCGTTACCGCGCCTCTATACCCACACGGCGGTCTCCATGCCGCTTCGTATCGTCAACGGGAAACGACCCGGACCTCGTCTGTTCGTGTGCGCCGCCATCCACGGCGACGAGATCAACGGGGTCGAGATCATCCGCAGGCTCCTCAGCTCGCCCGCCCTCAGGCATCTGAGTGGGACGCTCATTGCCGTCCCGATCGTCAACGTCTATGGCCTGGTGAACCATTCCCGCTATCTTCCCGATCGCCGCGATCTCAACCGCAGCTTCCCCGGCTCGGAGCGCGGCTCCATGGCGGCGCGGCTCGCGCGGCAGCTGATGGAAGAGGTGGTCGAGAAATCGACGCACGGCATCGACATTCACACCGGAGCCCTGCATCGCGACAACCTCCCCCAGGTGCGGGCCTGCATCGAGGACCACCCGACCACCGAGAGGCTGGCGCGGGCCTTCGGCACACCCGTCGTCATCAATTCCGACCTGCGGGACGGCTCGTTGCGACAAGCCGTCGCCGAGCTTGGGATCCCGATGCTCCTGTACGAGGCCGGCGAGGCGTTGCGCTTCAACGAGGTGGCGATACGCGTCGGCGTGAGGGGCATCATCGGCGTGATGCGTGAGATCGGAATGCTCGCGCAGCGCCCATCCCAACGGAGCTGCCCAGAACCTTTCATCGCGCGCTCGACCCAGTGGGTCCGGGCACCCCAGAGCGGGATCCTGCGAACCATCACGCCCCTCGGAGCAACGGTCAAGAAAGGGCAGCGGCTGGGGGTGGTATCGGACCCCTTCGGTGAACGCGAGGAGGACGTCCTGGCCACGTCAGCCGGCTTGGTCGTCGGCCGCACCAATCTGCCCTTGGTCAACGAGGGCGAGGCGGTTTTCAATATCGCTCGCATGGAGAAGCTGGAACTGGTGGCGGAAGCGGTGGAGGCGTTGCAGGGAGAGCTCGACCCCACCGTCGACCTGGAACCGCCGAAGGACCCGCCTATCGTCTGACGGCACGACTGAAACGCCTGGACGATCAATGCCAAGACGCCGATTGTTGGCCGTCCTCGCTAAGACCAGCTCCTCCGTGCGCCGCGCGATGCGCGGAAGCGCTCTGCGGAGTGGCCGCTCGGGCGTAAAAGGGCGCCGACTTGGCGCGATGAGGTCAATGTTTCCCCCGGATCAAGGACTCGGGGTGTCGTTCGAGGTAATCGGCTAAGGCTTTCAGGGATTTTGCCGCGGCAGAAAGGGCGCGCAGCGAGGCGAGCGCCTCACGGTGCAGGGGCGAGCCCTGGTCGACGGCGGAGGAGATGCCATCGAACGTCTCCTTGGCGGACACAAACGCCGCTTCGGCCGAGCCCGCGGCGCGACGCAGGCTCTGTGCGGCCGGGCCGATCTCATTTTCAGCGCTGCCCGCCACCCGGCCCACCTCGGTCGCGGCGACCTCGAGCGCAGACAGCAATCCCTCCAGCTTGTCCGCGAGCACGCGCGCGACCCGACGCGCATCCGCAAGCGTGGCGCCCAGATCCTCGCCGCTCGACCCCATGAGATCCCTTGCGCTGGCGCTCGTCTGCGCGAGGTCCACGGCGGCGCTCTCGAGGCTCTCCAGGATACGCGGCACCTCGGGCGCGTCGACCAGCCTGTGCAGCCCCTCCAGCACCGCAAGGGCCTGTTCGACCAGATGGTCCACCGGGATCTTCTCGATCTCCCCGCGCAGGCGCTCGAACGGCGACGGGATGGTCGGCAACTCGCGATAAGGGCCGCCTCCGCCGTGTAGGATCAGGGGAGTGCCTGGGAAGAAGCCGACCTCGATCTGCAGCATCCCGGTCACGATGCTTTGGCTGCCGAGCCGCGCGCGCATCCCAGCCTGCAGAGCCTTCTCGTATAGCCCTTTGCTGTCGAGCTCGCCGCGAATCTCTCCCGGCCAATCCACGCGGTCCTGGTCGATCTCGATATAGACGGGGACCACGAACGTGCCCCGTTCCTCGTCGAAGGTCACGCCGATGTCCTTCACGGTCCCGATCTGCACCCCTTTGAGGACGACCGGAGCACCGACCTTGAGGCCGCTGGTGTTGGTGCGGAAGTAGAGCACCAGTGTCTCCCAGTCGCCGCCCAGGCGCCCGCCGCCCAGGATCAGGAGACCGGCGACCAGAAGGGCCAGCGCCCCCATGACGAAGGCGCCGATCAGGGTCGGACTGGCGCGCTGGCTCATCCGTGGGCTGCCCCGCTCGGCCGGCCTTCTCCGCGGGTGAGGAACTCGATCACCCTGGGCTCGTCGCACTCCTGCAGCAGTCGGCGGGGGGCGCCCCGGGCGAGCATGGTCTTGGTCTCCGTGTCGAGAAATACCGAATCGTCGGCGATCGCGAAAATGCTAGCAAGCTCGTGGGTAACGACTACCAGGGCCACGCCCAGGCTGTCGCGCAGCTCCATGATGAGCTGATCGAGCAGATGAGCGCTTACCGGGTCGAGGCCCGCGGAGGGCTCGTCGAGGTACAGGATCGCCGGGTCGAGCGCCATGGCGCGGGCCAAGGCCGCACGCTTGCGCATGCCGCCGCTGATCTCGAACGGGTAGTAGTCCTCGAAGCCGCGCAGCCCCACCAGGCGCAGCTTGAGCCTCGCAAGCGCAAGCGCGTCGGCAGATGTGACCGCGGTGAGCTCCGTCAAGGGCAGGATGATGTTCTCTGCCAGGGTCAGGGAGCTCCACAGCGCGCCGCTCTGATAGAGCACGCCGACACCGCGCATGATTGCCCGCCGCTGGTCCTCGTCACCGTCCCACAGGCTGTTTCCGTCATACAGCACCTGTCCCTGCGCGGGCCGGATCAGGCCGATCATGTGCTTGAGCAGGGTGCTCTTGCCGCAACCGCTACCACCCATGATGACGAAGATCTCGCCGCGGCGCACGTCGAAGCTCAGGTCGCGCTGGACCACGAAGTCCCCGAAGGCCATCGTGAGGTCTCGCACCCGGATCGGAGGGACATCGCCATTCACCCTCACGGCTCAGATCCCGAGCTGGGTGGCGACCAGGGTGATGACGGCATCCGCCACTACGATGCCGACGATGGCGCTCACCACGGCGGTGGTGGCGGCCTCCCCCACCGCGGCCGAGGAGCGCCCGCTGTTCACCCCCTGGTAACAACCGGCGACGGCGATGATGACCGCGAAAACCAGGCTCATGAAGAGTCCGACGGCCAGGTGAACGAGGGTGACGGACTCCAGTGTCTGGCTCAGGTACTGGGTCACCGTGATGTCGAACATGCCGACGCCCACCAGCATGCCGCCGAGGATGCCCAGCACGTCCGCGTAAATGGTCAGCAAAGGGACCATGAGCACCAGCGCCAGCAGCCGCGGCAGGACCAGGAAATCCATCGGGGATATGCCCAGGGTCTTGAAGGCGTCGATCTCCTCGTTGACCTGCATGCTCCCGAGCTGGGCGGCGAAGGCGGCGCCCGTGCGCCCGGCCATGATGATGGCGGTCATCATCGCGCCCATCTGCCGCAGCATGCCGATGCCCACCGCGTTCGCGATATAGACCTGCGCGCCGAACATCGCCAGCTGCACCGCGCCGACAAAGGCCAGGATGACGCCTACCAGGAGGCTGATCAGGCTGACGATGGGCAGGGCCTCCACCCCGCTCTGCTGGATGAACAAGACCAGGTCCGCGCGCCTGAAACGCGCGCGGCCGGTCAGCAAGCGTCCGAGCGCCAGCACCAGCTCGCCGACGAACGCGAGCACGGCCCGGGTCTGCGCGAGGGCCGCGAGCGTGCCGCGGCCGGCCCGTTCCAGGAATCCGGGCACCTGCGCCTCGCGGCTGGCGCCGGCACGCTCCGGCACCTTGCGCGCCAGGGCGAGCAGGCCGTTCGCCCCGGACGGCAGGCCCGAGGAATCGACCTCCACGCCGTGCGCTTCGGCCAGGTCCGCGACCGCGACCAGAAACGCGACGAGTCCGCTGTCCCATGGGCCGAGTCCTCCGTCCCGTAGTCCGATCCGGCGCACGGAGCCCCAGTCCTCTGGCTCGAAGGACCCGACGTGCGGGACCGCCTGCTCCAGCGTCCAGCTCCCCTTCAGGGTGATGGACCACTCCCCGCCGTCGGAAAACCCGGCGCTGACGCGATCGTCAGTTTCGTGCTGCTCTTGCGGGCACATGCCAGGTCCCTGCATCCTCGCCTTGAATGAGAAACTAACCGCAACCGCTGGCCCGTCGCGCAGCCGGCGACGCGCGGGCTTTGGCCCGATGGGTCATCAGAGTTTAACATTGCGGCGCTAGGGTAAACGCCACGCGGCGATTCCATCGACAGGAAACACCCAGGCCCGGCATCGCCCGGACCTCCCCGTTCCGACGCGGCGTCAACGATTTCCGCCGCGGCACACCCGACCCGAACCCAACGGTCTCGCCGGGACCCAGCGCTGCCGGCGCGTCCCGGATGCGCTCGTAAACGGCAAACAACAGGTGGCAGCGCATGGACCCCCAGGTAGAAGAAAGACACGACGAGCTGCTCGACCGGATCATCGACCACATCGAGTCGCGAGACGAGTCAGGCCTGCGCGCGCTGGTCGCGGACCTGCATCCGGCCGAGAACGCGGACCTGCTCGAGTCCCTCCCGCCCGAGGAACGCAGCACCCTGTGGGAGGCGATTCCCCCCGCGCAGGAAGGCGAGATTCTCTCCCACCTCGGCGACGAGGCGCGCGCCACCATTATCGGCGAGATGGATCATGCGGAACTGGTGGCCGCGGCCTGCGCCATGGATGCCGAGGACCTGGCCGAGGTGCTCGAGGAGATGCCGGAGCACCGCTCCGA
Source organism: uncultured Chromatiaceae bacterium (assembly GCA_964395315.1). Lineage (GTDB taxonomy): Bacteria > Pseudomonadota > Gammaproteobacteria > Chromatiales > Chromatiaceae > CAVORB01. The sequence continues at coordinate 8,215 of CAYNBI010000017.1, forward strand.
GCGCCTCATACAATCCCTGGAGGCCGACCACCGCAAACGCCTCGAGGCGGTGCTGAGCTATCCGGAGGGGACCGCCGGCCGGTTGATGAGCACCGACGTGATCAGCGTGCGCAAGGACGTCACCCTGGCGGTCGTGCTGCGCTGGCTGCGGCGGCATAGAACCTTGCCGCCCCACACGGACGCCCTGATGGTGATCGAGCCGGACGGCCGCTACGCCGGCAAGCTCGCGATGGCGGGGGTCGTCACCGGCAACCCGGACGCGCTGGTGGATACGGTCATGCAGCAGGAGGCGGAGACCGTGCATGCCCGCGCCAGCGAGCACGACGTCGCGATCCTGTTCGAGCGCCGCGACCTGATCTCCGTGGCGGTGCTGGACGACGACGAGCGGCTGCTCGGACGCATCACGGTGGACGACGCCCTGGACGTGATCCGCGAAGAGGGCGACCGCGCCATGCTCAGGAGCGCGGGTCTGGATGAGGAAGAGGACCTGTTCGCCCCGGTTCTACCCAGCGCAAAGAGGCGTGCGGTGTGGCTCGGGATCAATCTGATCACGGTGTTCGCCGCCGCCTGGGTCATCGGGCGTTTCGAGGAGGCGCTGGACAGGATCGTTGCCCTGGCGGTGCTGATGCCGGTGGTGGCGAGCATGGGGGGCATCGCCGGCAGCCAGACCCTGACATTGACCATCCGCGGCCTGGCCTTGGATCAGATCGCCTCCTCCAACGTGCGCTGGCTGGCGACCAAGGAAATCGCTGTCGGCGCCCTGAACGGCATCGCCTGGGCCGTCGTCGTGGCCGCGGTGGCCTACCTCTGGTTCCACAGCACCGGCATCGCCGGGGTCATCGCCGCCGCGATGGCGGTCAATCTGCTCGCCGCGGCGGCCTCGGGGGTGGCTGTACCCTTGATCCTGCACCGCCTCGGCATCGACCCTGCCCTGTCAGGCGCCGTGATCCTGACCACCGTGACGGATGTCGTCGGCTTCCTGAGCTTTCTCGGACTGGCAACGCTGTTCCTGCTCTGAACCCGGAGCCACGGGAGGCAAACAGGCACGGCGCAGCCGCCGGACACTCCCGCAAACAGGGGTAAGGGTCAGGCCCCGGCTGCGCGACGAGGTCTTACCGTGGGGGGGAAGATCCCGAGGACGCGTTCGATCAGCTCGCGATTGCCGGAGCGCACGGGGTAGACGGCGTTTACGCTGCGCTTGAACACGGGCGCCCGCTCCACCCGATGCAGGCTGCCGGTGCGCAGCGAGGCATTGACCATGCGTAAGGGCAGGTATGCCGCCCCCCCCAGCTCCCGCAGGTAGGCGCGCGCCAACCTGGCGCTAGCCATGCGCGTGCGTGGCTCCGGCATGTCCGGGAAGGCGCGCCTGAGCTCGAGGATATGGGCATGCCCCCAGTCCACTTGCAGAAACCCCGTCGCCAGAGCGTCCTCGGGCGAGATCCCCGGTCGGTCGGACACCAGGACGAGCCTGGTGCGAGCGATCTCCCGGGCGTGCAGATCTTCGGATTGGGGCGGGTCGAGCAGAAAGGCGAGGTCCAGGACCCCGTCCTGCAGGCGCCGCACCAGGGTCTCCGAGACCTGGGCATGGGTGATCAGCGCGATCTCCGGATCCAGGCGACGCAGCTGGATGATCCAGTCGGTCAGAATGACGTCCCAGAGGCGCGCACTGGCCCCTATCGAGAGCTGAAATGCCGCCCCGCCCGCGGTCACGTCCTGGCGGGCCTTGCGCCACTCGGCGATCAGCCGCTCGGCGTACCTGATGAGGCGGTTGCCCTCGGGGGTGAGCCGCACATCGCGCCGGGCGCGCTCGAACAGGGACACCCCAAGCTGGTTCTCAAGGAGCCTGATGCGGGCGCTGACCGCCGCCTGGGTGAGGTGCAGCGCCTCGGCCGCCCGTCCAAAGTGGCGGGTGCGGTTGACCTCCAGAAAGGTGCGCAGGAGTTCCAGGTCCATCAGTAATCGACAAAAATCTTTTGTGTGTTTGCGAAATATATGTCGCTTCTTTTATACAAAAAAAAGCATTAGCCTGCGCATTCAGTGAGGGGCCCGCCGACCGTGCTCGCGACTGGCAGGTGCTCCTCCGCCCACCGCGAGGGCTGCGCCGGATCCGCAAGGACCTCTGCCGGCGGGCGCCCGCGACACCCCAGGGGGCCCCCTGTTCGCGGGGTGATGTTATGTTGACGATGGCGAGTCACCGCACCGAGGAGCAAACAATGAAAATCGCGATCCTGTCCAGAAACCCCAAGCTCTACTCCACCCAGCGCCTGGTGGAGGCGGCGAAGACGCGTGGCCACGAGGTCATGGTCCTGGACGTGCTGCGCTGCTACATGAACATCACCTCCATGCGGCCGGAGATGCACTACAAGGGAGAGAAGCTGGAGGGATTCGACGCGGTGATTCCACGTATCGGCGCCTCGGTCACCTTCTACGGCACCGCGGTCCTGCGCCAGTTCGAGATGATGGGTGTCTATCCCCTCAACGAGTCCGTAGCGATCACCCGCTCCCGGGACAAGCTGCGCTCCCTGCAGCTGCTCTCACGCAAGGGCATCGGCCTGCCGGTGACGGGCTTTGCCCACAAGCCGGACGACATTCAGGATCTGATCAAGATGGTCGGCGGCGCTCCGTTGGTGATCAAGCTCCTGGAAGGAACCCAGGGTATCGGCGTGGTGCTCGCGGAGACCCACAAGGCCGCGGAGAGCGTGATCGAGGCCTTCATGGGCCTGCATGCGAACATCCTGGTGCAGGAGTTCATCAAGGAGGCGGGCGGCGCCGACCTGCGCTGCTTCGTCATTGGCGACAAGGTGGTGGCAACCATGAAGCGTCAGGGAAAGGAAGGCGAGTTCCGATCCAACCTGCACCGCGGAGGCACCGCGAGCGTCGTCCGCATCACCCCCGAGGAACGCTCGACGGCGGTTCGCGCGGCCCAGACCATGGGGCTGAACGTCGCGGGCGTCGACCTGCTGCGCTCCAACCACGGCCCGGTGGTGATGGAGGTCAACTCCTCCCCGGGCCTGGAAGGGATCGAACGCTCCACCGGCAAGGACGTCGCGGGAATGATCACCGCGTTCATCGAACGAACCGCCGTCCTCGGCAAGACACGCACACGTGGCAGAGGCTAGGCAAGTGCGTCCGCCGTTCGTCATTCAGGATCAGTCGGTGGCCGCCGGCAACCGGGCGGTCATCGACCTCGCCTTGCCGAAGCTGAACTCGCACACGCGCCTGTCCATGCCGGTGCACGTGGCGCATGGCAAGCGGGACGGGCCCGTGCTGTTCGTCTCCGCGGCGGTGCACGGCGACGAGCTCAACGGGGTGGAGATCATCCGGCGCCTGCTCGAGGTCAAGGCACTGCGCAGGCTTACCGGGACCCTGATCGCTGTGCCCGTGGTCAACGTCTACGGCGTGATCCACCAGTCCCGCTACCTGCCCGACCGGCGCGACCTGAACCGCTGCTTTCCGGGGCACGCCTCGGGCTCCCTGGCGGCGCGGGTGGCGCATCTGTTCGTCGACGAGGTCGTGCGTCACTGCAGCCACGGTATCGACCTGCACACGGGCGCCATTCACCGCACCAACCTGCCCCAGATCCGGGCCAATCTGGACGACCCGGAGACCGAGCGTCTCGCCCGCGCCTTCGGTGTTCCGGTCCTGATCAACGCGACGCTGCGCGACGGCTCGCTCCGCGAGGCGGCGATGGAGCTCGGAATCCCGATGCTGCTCTACGAGGCGGGCGAGGGGCTGCGGTTCGACGAGATCCCGATTCGAGCCGGCGTGATGGGCGTACTCAACGTCATGCGCGAGCTGGGCATGATCAAGTCATCGAGCAGGCGCGCGCGCGAGGCCGCCCCTTTTGTTGCGCGCTCGAGCAGCTGGACGCGCGCCCCCGAGAGCGGACTGCTGCGCACCCTGGTGGCGCTTGGCGCCACGGTCCAGCGCGGCGACGTGCTCGGTTACATCAGCGACCCCTACAGCGGCACCCAGCACGCGGTGACCGCCCACGCCCGTGGTGTCGTCATCGGCCGGGTGCAGATACCCTCGGTCCACGAGGGCGAGGCCCTGTTCCATATCGCCCGCTTCGGCAGCGAGCACGACGACGCCGCCGACGAGGTGGAGGCCTTCCAGCAGGAGCACATGGACGACCTGGACGGCCTCGATCCTCCGATCGTTTGACGCACCGCGAGCCCACAAGATGATCCCGCACACCCGAGCCCGAGCCGCCTTCGCCGGCATCCTCTGGATGCTCCTGTCCCTCGGCAGCCCGGCACAATCCGAAGACCCAGCGCCCATCGCCCCAGCCAAAGAGGGGGCGGAGGCCCAGGCTGCGCCCGCCGCCAGCACGATCGATACCCTGGCCTCGTTCGTCGACCTGCGCACTGCGATCATGCGCGACATCAAGGCGGTCAACCAGCAGATCGGCGCCAGCCAATCCGATGCGGAGAAAGAGAATCTGAAGCTTCAGGTCGACAAGCTGGAGTCGGACCTGCGCGCCGTCACCGACAACTTCGAGAACATCTCCGCCGGCATCGACCTTACCACCCTGCGCGCCAAGGAGGAGGAGGCGTTCAACTTCCAACGGGAGCTGTTCGCCCTGCTGAAGCCCGCTCTAGACGAGATGAAGGAGATGACCTCCCACGTGCGGCAGAAGTCGGACCTCAAGGAAAGGATCGCCGGCTACCAGGAAAGCCTTCCGGTACTGGCGCAGGCGATCGCCAACGGCGAGCGCCTGGTGGCCGAGAGCAAAGACAAGCCCGTCACCCAGGCGCTGCAAAAGACGCTGGAGAAGTGGCGGCGACAGCAGACTTTTCTCCAAAGCGAGCTGCAGGCAGCCGAGCTCCAGCTGCAGGAGCTGGTCTCGACCGAGGTATCCCTGGCCGAGGCGTCTCAGAGCTATCTCAAGACCTTCTTCCAGCAGCGCGGGCTCTACCTCACGACCGCCCTCCTGGTGGTGGTCGGCATCCTGCTCCTGTCCCGCCTGACCCATCAGGCCATGCAGCGCTTCGTGCCGGGGTTCAGGAAGGCGCACCGCAGCTTCCGCCTTCGTCTGGTCGAGCTGATTCACCGCATCATCACGCTGTTCCTGGCCCTCATGGGCCCCATGGTCGTCTTCTACGTGGTGGAGGACTGGGTGCTCTTCAGCCTCAGCATCCTGCTGCTGCTGGGCGTCGCCTGGACCCTGCGGCAGACCCTGCCCCGTTACATTCACCAGATCCAGATCTTCCTAAACATCGGCTCGGTGCGTGAGGGGGAGCGTCTGAACATGGACGGGCTTCCCTGGCAGGTACGGCAGATCAACGTCTTCTGCACCCTGGTCAATCCGGTGGCGGAGCTCACCCAGCGCGTGCCCATCAACGAGCTGGTGGACATGAAGTCGCGGCCCAGCCGGCACGACGAGCCCTGGTTTCCCTGCAAGAAGGGCGACTGGGTCATCCTCAACGATGGCGTGCGCGGCAAGGTCATCGGCATCTCCCCCGAGCTGGTGCAGCTGGTGGAGCGCGGCGGATCCCAGCTCACGTACCAGACCGGCGACTTTCTCGCGAAGTCGCCGCGCAACCTGGCAACCAACTTCCGCGTGAAGGAGATCATCGGCATCAGCTACAAGCTGCAGGCCGAGAGCACCGGCAGCATTCCCCAGCTCCTCCAGGACTACATCCAGCGACGAGTCGAGGAAGAGGGGCTCGGAGACAAGCTGCTCAACCTCCGGGTGGAGTTCGCCCAGGCCAACAACTCGTCGCTGGATTTGGCGGTGATCGCAGACTTCAAGGGCGAGCTGGGCGACCTCTATAATCGGCTGCGGCGCGCCATTCAGCGCTGGTGCGTCGACGCCTGTACCGAGCATGGATGGGAGATCCCGTTCCCGCAGATGACTTTGCACGGTGCGGTGGGACGGGCGGACTGATCCGGCACGATCCGCCGCCGCATCGCACCATGCCTTGTCTGCCCCGAGACGATCGCCATGACAAACCCCAACCAGACCACCGAGCGCGGGCTCGTCTGCGCTTTCCGCCTCGACGGTCAGGGCGGTGGCACCGCCCTCGACTGGGATGGCATCCGCTCGACGCCGCGCTCCGAAGGGCCAACCTGGATCCACCTGGACCTGCCTCACCCCAACACCGGCGCGTTCGTGCGCGAGGAGAGCGGCCTCGACGAGGCCGTCGCCGACGCGCTGCTGGCCGAGCACACCCGACCGCGGCTCCTGGCGTTCGACAACGGCTTACTGGTGACCCTGCGCGGAATCAACTTCAACCCAGGCGCCGAGCCGGACCACATGGTGTCCATCCGCATCTGGGCGAGCGAGCATCTGGTCGTCAGCTGCCGCAAGCTCCCACTGCATGCGGTCCGCGATGTGCAGGGCTCCATCGAGCGGGGGCGCGGCCCCTGCAACGCCGGGGAGTTGCTGGCCGCCATCGCCGACCGCTTGGCCGAGCGCATGGACGATGTCATCGAGGGACTCGAGGATCAGGCGGACGCCCTGGAGGCCCAGGTGGACGAGGGCCGCCTGGAGGAGACCAACCCGGCGCTGGCGGACCTGCGCCGCACCTTCATCGGGCTGCGCCGTTATCTGGTCCCGCAGCGGGACGCCCTGCTGCGCCTGGCGGCGGCCAAGGTCACCTGGCTGGCGGAGGACGACCGCGCCTGGCTGCGCGAGGTGGCCGATCAGACGACCCGCTACCTGGAGGCGCTGGAGGCCTCCCGCGACCGGGCTACGGTCACCCAGGAGGAGTTGCTGCAGCGCATGTCCGAAAAGACCGAGCGGCGCATGTATCTGCTGTCGGTGATCACCGCCGTGTTCCTGCCTCTCGGATTCATCACCGGACTGCTCGGGGTGAACGTCGCCGGCATCCCGGGAGACAAGACACCCTGGGCCTTCTTCCTGCTGTGTGTCGGGATAGCGGCCATCATCGGCCTGCAGCTGTGGTACCTGCGCAGAAAGCGCTGGTTTTGAGCGCCTGCGTCGACCGGAAACTCTGGCGCGCCAGTGACCCCGGTCTCAGCCCTCGAGGCGAACCGGCGAGACGAATCCTACGGGTTTCACCGCCAGCACCGAGCAGCTCAGCCGATTCAGGATGGTCTCGGCCGTGTTGCCGATGAGGAAGCCGGCGATGCCCGTCCTGCCCACGGTCCCCATCACCACCAGATCCACGCCCAGCTCCGCGGCGAGGTCCGGGATTACGTTCCGCGCCGCTCCTTTGAGCAGGTGTTGACGCATTTTCAGGTACTCCATGGCCTTGTCGCCGAGGCGCTCCGCCAGATGGCGGGAGAGCACGTCCAGGAGACGTTGATGTCCGAGGCGGACACCCTCGACGTATTTCTCCACCTCTGACGGCGGAAGCATGGCGCGACCGGTGCGCAGCGCGGACTCCCCCACGGCCTGCCAGGCGTTGACCAGGTGCAGCTCGGAGAGCTCGGACAGGGCGAGCGCGGAGGCCATCTCGACGATCTGGCGGCTGAGCTCGAATTGCACCTCCGCCGCCCGCGGATCGGCCTGATCCATGTCCACGGCGGCCAGGATGCGCCGGTACGGCTTGAACTCGCTCGGCTTGACGAGCCAGACCGGACATGGGCACTTGCGCAGCAGGTGCATGTCCTGACTGCCGAACACGCGGTCGAGCAAGCCGTCTGACTCGCTCGCCTTCACCACCAGGTCGCGGCCCCCCCGCAGCACCTCACGGATAGTCTCGAGGAAGGGGGTGCCCACCAGAACCTTGTGATGGATCTGGACGCGCCCGCGCCAGGGCGCGGCCAAGGCCTCTAGACGCTCGCCCGCCGCGTCGAGCAGATCGGTCTGCAGTTCCTCGGCCGAGCAATCGATTTCCGCCAGGGTCAGGTCAGCGGGAAGCTGCTCGACCACCTCAACCAGGGTGAGATCCGCCTGATTGCTGTCCGCGAGCGACGCGGCCCGCTCCAGCGCCCCACGGTCGTCTTCCCCCGGGGTTGACACGAACAGGATGTTGCCGAATCTCTGCATCTGCAGATCCTCCGATACAGGGTACTAGCCCCGCGCCGCCGGGGCCTCATCGCCACATGCCAAAAAGTCGCTCCGGCGCCCGTACCGCGGCATCGGCGTAAGGCACCAATGCGGGATCGGCCTTCACCAGACCGCAACTGAGGAGCCTCCTTCGCGCCGTGCGCGGTCATCGCGTCCAGCCCCATCGCCGCGCCAGCGCCTTCTCCAGCTCGACCAGGACCAGCACGGTGGAGGCCACCAGAACGATGCGGCCCCAGATCCCGAGGCTGATGGCCGCGGTTCCGAACAGGGCCTGCATCGGCGGCAGGTAGGTGAAGCCCAGCTGGAACAGGATCAGGAGACCTACCGCCAGCAGCGCGTAGCGGTTGCCCAGCAAGCCGGCGCGGTTCAGCACGGGCGCGGCGATGTAGCGGGAGTTGAAGAGATAGAAGATCTCGAACATGACCAGTGTGTTGACGGCAACGGTCCGCGCGTGCTCGATGCTGACGCCGCGATCCATCTCCCACAGGAACAGGCCGAAGGTGCCGGCGGTCAGGATGAGGGCGACGTAGGCTATGCGCCAAAGGAACCATCCGGAGAGCATGGGCGCGCGCGGATTTCTCGGCGGACGGCGCATCACACCGGCCTCTGGTGGCTCGAAGGCCAACGCCAGCGCAAGCGTGACGGCGGTGATCATGTTGACCCACAGGATCTGTACCGGGGTGAGAGGAAATTGGTGAAAGCCGAACAAGATGGCGCCCAGAACGACAAGGGCCTCGCCCCCGTTCGTGGGCAAAATGAACAACACAGCCTTCTGCAGGTTGTCGTATACGGTGCGGCCCTCCTCCACCGCGTTCGCGATGGATGCGAAGTTGTCGTCAGCCAACACCATCTCGGCGGCCTCCTTCGCCGCTTCCGTGCCGTTCACGCCCATGGCCACCCCGACGTCGGCACGCTTCAAGGCGGGTGCGTCATTGACCCCGTCGCCAGTCATGGCGACGACCTCCCCCTCCTGCTGCAGCATCTGCACCAGGCGCAGCTTGTGCTCCGGCGTGACCCGTGCGTAGACGTTTACTTCGGCGACCCGTCGCCGCAGTGTCTCGTCGTCCATGGCATCGAGCTCCCGCCCCGTGAGCGCCTCGTCGGGATCGGCCAAGCCGACCTGGGCGGCAATGGCGCGGGCGGTCGCGGCGTGATCGCCGGTGATCATCTTCACCCGGATGCCGGCGCTGGTGCAGACACGCACCGCCTCGATCGCCTCCTCCCGGGGCGGATCCATCAGCCCGAACAGCGCCAGCAACACCAAGTCGTTTCCGATATCGGAAAAATCGAGCTCCGACCGATGGCTCTGTCCGGGCTTCGCCGCCACGGCGAGCACCCGCTGCCCCCCCTGCGCGAGGGCCTCGACGCGTTCCTGCCACACACGCCTGTCGAGGGTCTCGAAGCCGACCGACGTGCGTTGCTGGGCGCAGAACTCGAGCACCGCCTCCGGCGCCCCCTTGAGGTAGATGAATGCCTGCCCCGCATGGCTGTGGTGCAGCGTGGCCATGAACTTGTGGCCGGATTCGAACGGGATCAGGTCCGTGCGCGGGTGCTCCTTGTTGACGGCCTCCGGCTCGAGTCCGCCCTTGAGACCCGCGATCAGCAACGCGCCCTCCATCGGGTCCCCATGCACCCGCCAGGCCCCGTCGCCCGATTCCAGCGCCGCGTCGTTGCACAAGAGCACCGCCTGCAGCGCCTGCTGCAGCACCGGGTCGTTCTCCACGGCATAGACCTCACCGTCGAGCACGAATCCACCATGAGGGTCATAGCCCGTCCCGGTCAGCGCCACCCGCCGCTCCGCGGTGACCACGGTGCTGACCGTCATTTCGTTGCGGGTCAGGGTTCCTGTCTTGTCCGAGCAGATGACGCCCACGGTGCCCAGGGTCTCGACCGCCGGCAGGCGCCGGATGATCGCGTTCCGCCCGGCCATGCGCTGAACACCGATGGCCAGCGTGATGGTCATGATCGCGGGCAGTCCCTCGGGAATCGCGGCGACCGCGAGCCCCACCGAGGCGAGGAACATCTCGGCAGCGGTGTAGTCTCGCACCAGCACGCCGAAGGCGAATCCGGCCGCGGCGACCACCAGGATGGCGGCGGTCAGCCAGCGTCCGAACTGGGCCATCTGGCGCAACAGCGGCGTGGTCAACTGCTGGACCTCGGCGACCAGCGCGCTGATGCGCCCGATCTCGGTGTGCGCGCCCGTCGCCACGACGACGCCCGTTCCCTGGCCGTGCGTCACCAGCGTGCCGCTGAATGCCATGCAGCGGCGGTCCGCGAGCACGGTGTCACGCGGCAGGGGCTCCGTGCCCTTCTCCACCGGGACGGATTCTCCGGTCAGGGCCGCCTCCTCTACCTGCAGACCTTTGGCTCGGAACAGGCGAAGATCGGCCGGCACCTTGTCACCCGACTGCAGGGATACCACGTCCCCCGGCACCAGCTGCGAAGCGTCGACGGTAACCTGGCGGCCGCTTCTCCACACCATCGCGTGCGGCGATAGCATCTGGCGGATCGCGCGCAGGGCGTCCTCTGCCTTCCCCTCTTGGAGGAACCCAATCACGGCGTTGACGAGCACCACGCCGAGGATGACGCCAGCGTCCAGCCAGTGGTGCAGCAGCGCCGTGACCGCCCCTGCCGCGAGCAGGACGTAGATGAGCACGTTGTGGAACTGGTACAGGAAGCGCACCAGGGCGGTGCGCGGCTTGACCTCGGGAAGCCGGTTGGGTCCATGGCGGGCGAGGCGGCGCCCCGCGTCTTCCGCGGAGAGCCCTTCCTTCGCGCTCTCAAGCCTTTCGAGCGTCTCGCCGATGCTCACACTGTGCCAGTGCTCGGGACCGGCAGGCGCGGTCTCACGCGTCTGCATCGCCTCGAATTCCTGACGGTTGCGCCAGGCCACCCAGGCGCCGACGATACCGAGCAGGGCCAGCCCCGCGAACACGATCAGCCATTCCACGACGACGAAATCGAGCAACAAGATCTCGCTCTCCGACATAAGTCACGCTCCCGATACCCGAAGGCGACAGCCCATGGTCGCGCTGCGACCGCGGGAACCGACATCCAACAAACGATTCACGCGAGAGAGGCCAGTCACATCGATAAGCATACCGTCACCCGGCAAACTGGACAGTGCTTATCACGCCGAATCGCGCGATGTCCGTGCCGGTCGGAGGCGACTACCGTCTCACCGGCCTGTCACCCACGCTCAGGCGGCTGACTCACTGACGAAGCTGAAACCCATGAGCGGTTACAGGTATGCTGCACCACACGACCGTTCCCGAACCGCCCGTGATCGGGAACGAACCACTAGGGTGCTGCCACGAGGCTTCTGTTGGACCCGAAATCCTTCGTCTACTCCGCGGTGCTGCTGCTGGTGGCCACCTCCATCGCGGTGGCCATCTTCCGCCACTTCGGGCTGGGCTCGATCCTGGGCCTGCTCACCGCGGGTATTTTCATCGGGCCGCACACGCCCGGTCCGTCGGTCACCGAGTACGTGGAGGACGTGCGGCATTTCACCGAGCTGGGGGTGGTGCTGCTGCTTTTCCTGATCGGGCTTGAGATGCAGCCGCGCCGCCTGTGGTCGCTGCGGCGGTCCATGTTCGGGCTCGGCTCGCTGCAGATCCTGGTCTCCGGACTCGGCATTGCCCTCTACCTGCAGGTGTTCGAGCCGATCTGGGGGGTTGACCTGCTGGCGGGACTCACGCTCGCCCTCTCGTCCACCGCCTTCGTCATCCAGATGCTGCAGGAACGCGGGGAGATCGCCAGCCCGCACGGCCAGACCGCGTTCGCCGTGCTCCTGATGCAGGACCTCGCGGTCGTGCCCCTGCTCGCCCTCATGCCCATCCTGGCCGACGTCGGCCCGCTGTCGAGCGACGTCCCCCTCGTCAAGCAGGTGATCATCGTCGTCATCGCCGTGCTGATGGTGATCGCGGCGGGTCGCTACGTCGTCCCCCGCGTCCTCGACCTGCTGGCGCGCCAGAACAATCGCGAGGCCTTTCTCCTCGTCGCCATGGCCGCGGTCTTCACCTCCGCTTGGGCAATGGACCAGGCGGGCATGTCGATGGCGCTCGGCGCCTTCCTGATGGGCGTCGCGCTGTCCGGCTCGCGCTACAACGTCCAGATCCAGGCCAGCATCGAGCCCCACAAGGGACTGCTGATGAGCCTGTTCTTCGTCGCCGTGGGCATGTCAGTCGACCTCGGGGCGCTCGCGAGCGATCCCCTGCTTTTCGCGCGCCACGTGGTGACCATCCTGGCGATCAAGATCGCCGTGCTGTTCGTCCTCTGTCTGTTGTTCCGGGAGCCCAGGAGCTCCGCGGTGCGGGTCGCCTTCCTGCTCGCCCAGAGCGGTGAGTTCGGGTTCGTTCTGTTCGGCGCCGCCAAGGCGCTGGCGATCATCGACAGCGATACCTTCGTGCTGGCTGTCGGCGTCATCTCGCTCAGCATGCTGGCAACGCCGCTGCTGGTGCGCCTCGGCGACGCCCTCGCGGCGCGGATGAGCGCAGACGCAAGGGCGGCGGGAGAGCCCTACAAGTTCTCCCTGGAGGGGACAGAGTCGAAGGCGCGGGCGGTGGTCGCCGGCTACGGCCGTGTCGGCCACACGGTCGGAACGGTCCTCAAGAGCAGCGGCGTACCCTTCATCGCCTTCGACACCAGTCCGATCCGGGTGGCGGAATTCCGCAACCTGGGCCACCCGGTCTACTACGGCGACGTCGCCGACGCCGACCTGCTGGCGGCGGCCCACATCGAGCAGGCGAACCTCATCGTGCTGACCATCGACAACCGTCACGATGCGGTGCGCGCGACCACACTGATCCGCAACCTCGCACCCCGGGCCCTCATCGTTGCGCGGGCGCGCGATCTCGACGCCAGCAATGCGCTGTTGCGCGCGGGCGCCGACAAGGCCTTTCCGGAGGCGCTCGAGTCGGCCCTGCGACTCGCGGCGCAGGCGTTGGAGAGCCTGGGCGTGGCCACCGAGGACACCGATCTGCTGCTGCGGGGCGTACGCAGCGCCGATTACGCCCTCATCCGCGAAGGACCGGACAAGAACCGGTAACAACCGACCCGGCGCTCTGACCTCGCATCACCGCACCTGCGCCGGATAACGCCAACGCGGCCCGCGCCAGCGATGGCGGTGCAGGCCACGCTGCAGCGTATCCGTGAGCTCCCCCTCGCCGATCAGGCCATCACGGTCCCGGTCCATCTCCTCGAAGGCGGGAGCCGGCGGAGGCGCGGTCCCATGCATGGGTGGACGATAGCCTCTGCGCAGCTCAAGCAGGGCGCCGTACTCGTGGGGATCGAGGAATCCGTCTCGGTTGAGATCGTGCACGCTGAAGGCGCGGTACAGCGGCCAGGACTGCGCTAGACTCGGCGCCCACGCGCATCCTGCAATCAACGCCAGCGACAGCAGGGAGCGGCCGAGAACACGCGACTTCGGCGCGCCTGAACGGGTGCGGTTCATTTTTGCTCCGCCAGCGTATTGAGATACGCCTCCAAGTCCGCGAGCTGGGCGTCGGTGAATGCGAACCGATGGGCGCGGACGTCGCTGCGGCGCAGGTAGTCGCGCACGCGGCTCGGTGGCGTGCGGAAGGTCCTACGCTGGGGCAGGTGGCAGTAGACGCATTGGTCGTAGAAAAGAGCGGCACCCCGTTCCGACGGGGTGGCAGGGGCGAGCTGGTCGTCGAGAGCGGTGTCCTGGCGCAACCGCTGGTAAAACCCGCCTCGATCCCAGAATCCGGGCTCCGCGCAGCCGATGCACGGATGGCCGGATTCGATTGGATAGCTGACGCCCTCATTCCACCGCAGCGTCGGACATGCGTTGTGGGTCAGGGGTCCACGGCAGCCGAGCTCCAGCAGACACCAGCCCTGACGCGCCCCCTCGCCGTCGAAGCTCTTGGCGAAACGCCCCGACGCAAAGTGGTGATAGCGGTTGCAGCGCTCGTGTACCGTCGCGCCGTAGATTACCCGCGGACGCAGCAGCTCATCGAGCGCGGGAAACTGCCCGAAGACGAGGAAATGGAGCAGAACGGCGGCGATCGCCTCCGGAATCGGGGGACAGCCGGGCAAGTTCACCAGCGAACGCGACGGGATCCGCCCCTCGCGCATCAGGGTGGCAATGTCGGTGGCGCCGGTGGGATTGGGCGCCGCTGCTGGCAGGCCGCCGAAGCTGGCGCAGGTCCCGACCGCGATCACGGCCGCCGCCGCGGACGCGCACTCCCAGAGCAGGTCGAGGTTGCTCACGCCGGCGCTGGTGGAGTAGGCACCATCCGCTCCCAGGGGCACCGACCCGTCCACCACCAGCAGGTATTCCCCCGCGTAATCGGCCATGCTGCGCAGGCGCGCGATCTCGGCCGCCTGCCCCGCCGCCGCCTGCAGCGTATGGTGATAGTCCAGCGATAGAAGCTCGAACAGCAGCCCCTCGAGGGCAGGCGCGGCCGACCGGGTCAGGGACTCGGTACAGCCGGTACATTCCTGGAACGACAGCCAGATCAGGGGCCGGCGACGGCGCTGCGACAAGACCGCGGCCATCACTCCCGAGAGGGAAGCGGGCAGCGCAAGCAACGAGGCGGCGGCCACACACAGCTTCAAAAGTCCCCGGCGCGTGAGGCCAGGACCGGCGACCCCGAACTCTCGTGTCATCTCATCGCCACCCGCCGCTGCACGGCGACTCTCTGATACAGAGCATAGCGCAACCCCGCGCCGGTCCGGCCGGAGCGTTCAGCTTGGTTTCAAGTGCGCTGCATAGACTGGTAATCGTCACACCAGCAAGGAGAGACCATCCATGACCACAGCAAGATTCCAAGATATCGCCGTCTGGGACCCGGCGGTCCGGGTGTTCCACTGGACGCTCGCCGGCTCCTTCCTCGTCGCGTACTTCACAGAGGACGAACTGATGGCGTTGCACGTCAACGCCGGATACCTGATCGGGGGGCTGATCCTGTTCCGACTGGTCTGGGGATTCGTCGGCCCCGCCCATGCCCGGTTTCACGACTTCGTGCGCGGGCCATCGGCTGTCAGGGACTATCTGCGGCAGGCGGTCCGGTTCGATGCGCCGCGCCACCTTGGCCACAACCCGGCCGGGGGCGCCATGGTCCTGGCTCTGTTGACCACACTGACCGTCACCGTGCTGAGCGGGATCGCCCTCTACGGCGCCACAGATTTCGCCGGTCCCCTGGCCGGCCTGTTCCGCGGAGATCTGGCCGCCGACCTGCTCGAGGAGACGCACGAGGTCGCCGCCAACCTGACCCTGTTCCTGGTCCTGCTGCACCTGGTAGGCGTCCTCTTCTCCAGCCTCGAGCATGGGGAGAACCTGGTCAAGGCCATGATCACCGGCCGCAAGAAGGCGGAGGTGGCGCCATGAGTGCGCGACGAGCAATCGCGCTGCTGACCCTTGGACTCGCCGTCGGCGCGACGCAAGCCGCAACCCTGGAGGACCTGCTCGCCGCCTACCGGAGCGAGGGAGCCGGCCCCTTCACCCAGGCGGCGGGCGAGCGGCTCTGGGGCCAGGAGCATCCGGGCGCGGAAGGGCCTCGTACCTGCGCCGACTGCCACACCAAGAACCCCCGGAGTGCGGGACGCCACGCCGTCACCGGCAAGGACATCGATCCACTCGCACCCTCGGCGAACCCCAAACGGCTCACCGACCGGCGCGAGGTGGAGAAATGGCTGGGACGCAACTGCAAGTGGACGCTCGGCCGGTACTGTACGGCCCAGGAAAAGGGCGACCTTCTGACCTTTCTTCAATCCCAGTGATGCCCAAGCGAGGCAATCCATGATGAACAAACTGCTGATCACGACCTTTTCCGCGACCGTCATACTCGCCCTGGCCGTCGGGCTGCGCGCGGGTGAACATGAGGAGAGGGAATACGAGCACGAGGGACACCGGTTGGGGCACGGGCCGGCCGGCGCCGCGATCAACGATCCCCGCGCGCAGCTGTACCGGACCGAATGCGGAGACTGCCACCTCGCCTTCCCGCCGGCCCTGCTTCCGGCCGGTTCCTGGGAAGCGGTGATGGCCGGCCTCGGAGACCATTTCGGGGACAACGCGGAGCTCGACCCCGCAGCCACGCGAGAGATCACCGGCTTTCTGGTGCAGAACGCGGCGGGCCCGAGAAGCGGCGAATACGGCGAGCGGTCCTGGCGCGCCACCAGGGACCAAACCCCGCCGCTGCGCATCACCGAGACCGACTATTTCCTCGGGCAGCACCATGAGATCCCCCAAGCGATGATCACGGCGAACCAGGAGATCAAGAGCTTCAGCCGCTGCGAGGCCTGTCATGGGCGCGCCGATCAGGCTATCTTCGACGAGGACGAGGTACGCATACCCGGCCACGGCCGGTGGGACGATTAACCCATGACGCGACGGCTCCTGCCGCTCCTGCTCGCGCTCGCCGTCGTCGGCCCCGGCGGGGCCGACGACGACCACGAGACCGCCATGCGCCTGCGCGAGCAGGACCAGATCCTGTCCCTGGAGGAGTTGCTGTCGCGGCTGGATCTGGGGGCGGACGCCCGGGTGCTGGAGATCGAGAGCGAGCGGGAGCACGGCCGGTCGATCTACGAGATCGAGTACGTGGACGGCCGCGGGCGCATACGCGAGATCGCGGTGGACGCTGCCACCGGAGAGGTGATCTCGCAGGAGGAATGAGATGCGGCTACTGCTGGTCGAAGATGACGTACCGCTCGCGACCGAGCTGCAGGCGGCACTGCGACGCGCGGGGTACGCCGTCGACCTCGCGGGCGACGGCGAGGAAGCGCTGTACCTCGGACGCGCCGAGAGCTACGACCTGGTGATCCTCGACCTCGGGCTGCCACGGGTCTCGGGCCTGCACGTGCTCGAGCAGTGGCGGCGGGAGGGCCGCGCGATGCCGGTGCTGATCCTCACCGCGCGGGACACATGGAGCGAAAAGGTGCAGGGACTCAAGGCCGGCGCGGACGACTACCTGACCAAGCCTTTTCACCCGCAGGAGCTGCTCGCCCGGCTCGGCGCCCTGCTGCGGCGAGCCCACGGGCGTGCGGCTCCGGGCCTCGCGGCGGGCAATTTCAGACTCGACGAGGACCGGCAGCGCGTGGTGCGCAGCGATGGGTCAGTGCAGGATCTCACCGGAACCGAATACCGCCTGTTGCGCTATTTCATGCTCAACCCGGGCAAGGTGCTGTCGAAAACCCGCCTGACCGAGCACGTCTACGAGCAGGATTTCGACCTCGACAGCAACGTCATCGAGGTCTACGTGCGACGCCTGCGCGACAAGCTCGGCAGGCAGGTGATCGAGACCCGGCGCGGCCAGGGTTATGTCTTCCGTGCCTGAGGCCACAACGAAATCAGGCGGCGGGCCATGACGGCCGCCTGGCCGAGACCGGCCCGTTTCACGCTTCTCCGCCGGTCCAGCGCGCCGGCGTGCCGGCCCCGGCTCCAGCCAGAATGAGAATTACACGCCGCAAGGGGGACCCCGGCCGCTCACTCGAGGCGTCCCTGCAGTGGACTCTGGGGCTGGTGGTGCTTGCCGCGCTCCTCGCGATGACGCTGGCAGGAGTCTGGATCGTCCGTCAGGCCGCCGAGCAGTTCGTCGCCGCCCGCCTCGCCCACGACGCAGAGGCCCTGATCGCGGGCCTGCGCCCGGAGGTCATGGAGATCGGGCGCCCGCTGCCCCCGATCTACGCACAGCCGTTCTCCGGACACTACTTCAGCGTTCGCTTCGGAGAAGGCCAGGTGCTGCGATCGCGCTCCCTGTGGGACCATGCGCTCGAGATTGCTCCCCTGCCCCCTGGGGAGTCCGTGCTCGCGCACCAGCTTGGCCCACGCGAGCAACGACTGCTGGTTTGGCGCGCGGGCTATGAAAAGCAGGGGAGACGGTTTACCGTCGCCGTGGCCGAGGACATCGCCCCCCTGACGCGGGAGCTGGAGCGCCTGCTCGCCATGGGGGTGGGCGCCTCGCTCAGCGCGGCGATGATGCTGCTGCTGCTCCAGCGCTGGCTGCTGCGGCGGGGATTCCGACGCGTGGACGCCGTGCGCGCCGACATCCGGCGCCTGGAAACCGGCGAGATCGAAAGCCTGAGCGAGGAGGTTCCCGCGGAGGTCCAGCCGCTGGTGGCGGAGGTCAACCAGCTCGTTAAGGCTTGGGGCAGCCATCTGGCGCGCTCGCGCAACGCGCTGGGCAACCTGGCCCACGCCCTCAAGTCTCCCCTCAACCTGATTCTCCTTCAGCACCCGGATATCGAGGACGACCCGATCGCGCGGCAAGCCCTGCGGATGCGCGAGCTCATCCAGCGCGAGCTGCGGCGCGCCCGGCTCGCGGGGGATCACTCCCCCGCGCGGCGCTTCCGGCCGCGGAAGGATATCGACGACCTCGTGTCCGGCATCCGAACGCTCTACGCAGACAAGACGCTCGACCTGACGGTTGAGATCCATGCCCCGGAGCGCCTGGCATTCGACCAGGAGGACATGCTGGAGCTGATCGGGAACCTGCTCGACAACGCCGCGAAATGGGCCGCCAGACGCGTCCACCTCACGCTGCGCGCCGACGCCGTCCTGCTCATCCGGGTGGAGGACGACGGGCCGGGGGTGG
This sequence comes from uncultured Chromatiaceae bacterium, assembly GCA_964395315.1. GTDB lineage: Bacteria > Pseudomonadota > Gammaproteobacteria > Chromatiales > Chromatiaceae > CAVORB01. Next base: position 26,749 of record CAYNBI010000017.1, read on the forward strand.
AGCCCCACGCCGCGGAGCGACTGGCGCTGCGGGGTGGCCGCCTGGACGAGAGCACGCCGGGCCACGGCCTCGGGCTCGCGATCGTCGACGACATCCTGAGGATGCACGGAGGCAGCCTCGCGCTTGGTCGCTCGCAACGGCTGGGCGGGTTCTCGGCAACCGCCGAGCTACCCACTCCGGGACCGGCCTTCTGACCGGTGGCCCGCATCCCCTGCGGCTCGGGCCGCGGAGTGCTCGCATTGCCGGCGGGTCAAGCGACCGTCTTTTACGATGTCGCCCTATCTCGTCCAACGCATGCTCATCCCCTACCACGGGATCGTCAACTTGGTCGAGATCGACGGCGCCGATGCCGTGTGCCGCGACGGGGTCGACTGGATGCTGTGCATCCAGGGCGGCACCGAGCCGGAACCCGGGAATGACGGGTTCGGGCAGCAGGTCTCCCTGCCTGACCTCGAGTTCGGCGACTGGTCGCGCGCGACGGGTCTCAAGCGCACATCGGTGCGCCACGTCACCGACTATCACCGTCTGGACCAGATCGGCGGCCGTCTGCTCGAGGCCGTGAAGTGGCGGACGGACCGCAAGGCGGCCCTGGTTCAGCGGGACAGGCCTGGCGTGCGATCGCCCGGAGCTGCGCGGGCGTCGGCTCATGCGGGACGACTTTCCGGAGCTCCTTTGCGCGCCGGGGCGGGGCCCTGTGCCCGGCTGGATACCGCCGGGCCGCCGTTCAGGAAACATTCAGTTCCCCGCGCGTAATCTGCCCGCCACACCGACAACAAACCGGAGGGGTGGTCATGAACAAGCGAATCCAGGCGGCAGCGCTAGTCCTCTGCGTCCTGTCGACGCCGATTCTCGCCGATGAGCTGAGCACGCGCGCGGCCGTCGGCGGCGGCCTCGGCGGCGCACTGGGCGCGTTCCTCGGCTCTGAGCTGGGCGGACGTTCGGGTGCGATTCTCGGAGGCGGACTCGGCGGCGCAGCCGGCTCGGCCATCGCGACCGACGGTTATCGGGAACGGCGATATTACGAGCGGCGCTATTACAAGCCCCGCAAGCACAAGCACTACTACCGGCACGACCACGGCGACTGGGACGATTGAGCGTCGGAAACCGTTGCGGACCGTCTCCCTGGGATTCCCCCGCGGACGACCGGGACACCCTCCCCCAGCGTGCTCAGGCGCTCGCTGTTCGGCGCATCCGCGCCTCGACGCGGATGGCCTTGAGCAGGTCCGTGTTGAGAAACCGCGGGTAGAGGCGATACAAGGCCTCGACCTCCATCGCCCGCGCCCGAGCGGCGTGCTCGAGGCGATCGCGCAGATCGTCGCCAAGGCCGGAGAGCGTAAGAAGATAGGGAGCGCTCCAGTCAAGGTAGTCCCGCACCAGATCCCGCTGCGTCGGCTCGGGCCAGTTCTCTCGCAGCAAAAGGTGTGGGAAAGCGTCTGCGGTCAGCCGCCGGGGCTCCCACCCCTGCGGGACCGATTCCGGCTGCACCGCGACACCGCAACCGTCGGCCTCCCGCTCGAACCAGCCGCTTCTCGCCGGGCGGCCCGCGCTTTCCCGCACGAGCCGCTCCAGCAGGGACGCGTGGTGCCGGGGGTCATGCCCATCGCGCACGGGTATCCCACGCTGCACCAGGCGCTCGGATCGGAACCCCTGATCGGAGCGCGCGGTGGCGGCCCAGGGCTCGCTCCGCGTACGGGTACCAAGGGGATCTTGGGTCGTCGATGCGACCATAGCGAAGGGCAGCCCCTCGGCATCCAGCAGCCAGAGCTCATAGCGGTCCGCACGGGGAAAGGGAAGTCTCTCGATACACTGCGGCAGGGCGGTGGTCAGCGCCGAGGATGCGCCGAACAGCAGGTCGAGGTCCAGGATCGGACTCACTGGTACCCGCCGCAACCCGCTGAGCCGAGACCAGCCCCCGAAACGGAAGTAGCGCATCACCGGCTCGGCCCGGTTCGGGCTGCGCCAGGTATGCTCCGGCTGGGCGCAGAGGACCTGAATTTCCCACCGCTCGCCGTCTGCGCTGAGCGCACGGGCCGGCCCCAGCTCGACCACTTGCAGCACCCCCTGGAAGGGGTTCAGCCGCAGCACCCCATAGCAGTGAGGCGTAGCGCTCACCCGCCCGCCCGTTCCCGCTTCGCGCGGAGGCGCTCCACCCGGGCATAGGCAGGGTCTTGCAGCTCCGGGTCCGGCACCTCCTTGAGATACCCCAGTTCGTCCAGGGCGCGCTCGATGTCCCGGCACCCGGCCACGCCGAAGATGCGTCCGGGGAGGTCCTGCATGAAGGCCCAGGGATCCACGCTGTTCATTCGGCCCTGTCTCCCCACACGGCGTAGACCGGATCCGAGTGCGCCAGCCGGTCCGCGTACTTGTCCCCGGACGGGCGCGGGAGACCGCGCAGCGACCAGGTTTCCAGGCCCGCGAAGCCGCCCGCCAGCAGGAAGTACTCGAGCACCAGACCAACGCGCTCGAATTCATGGACATCCTGCCAGACCTTCACCACCTTCGGCGGGAACCAGCGGTTGGAGAAGGTCACCACGAAGCGGCCTCCGTGTCGGAGCACCCGTCGCACCTCGTTGAAGACCTCGACTGGCTTGGTCAGGTACTCGACCGAGACGGTACACACCACGGCGTCGAAGGCCTGCTCCGGGAACGGCAGACGCGGGTCCAGATTCAGATCCTGCACCACGCGCTCCGCAAGCAGATCGTTCGCGGCGAGCTCCTGGTCGTTCATGCCCAGCCCCGTGACCTGAGCGGGCGCAAGGTCAGAGGGCAGATGCGACGTCCAGCTGGTCATCAGGTCGAGGATGCGCGCTCCTTTGGGCAGGAGCCGTCCGTACAGACCCGCGATCTGGCTCAGCGCCGCGGCGTCGAGATGGTGGACCATGCGCGGCTTCTGGTAGAAAACCCAGTCCGGGGAAGGGTCGAGACGCGCGAATGGGATGTCCGACCAGAAATCCGAGGCCTTACCGCGCCACCTGACCTGCATACCGGGACCGTTTTGCGTGACCATCTCCGCAACATTCTGGCAGGCCCCTCCGTGCTCCTCACGCCCTCCCCGTATATCGAGGATGCGCGCCTCGATGCTCAGCGCCCTACCGGCAAGCGGATGATTCAGATCCACGGTCAGGCCGTCGGTGTGCACCTCGCCGACCCGGAAGGGGGTCAGGTCCTCGGGCAAGATCCCTTCGACACCCCCGATGAAGCCCCTGGGGTAGAAGCGTCCGGCACGGGGCTCGACGTAGCACCTGCGCAGGTTTCGATTGAACGCCCGCAAAGGAATACGCACGCACTGGTCCTGCCGGTAATCCGGCAGCAGTTCGCAGGGGGGGAAGTCGCCTGCCGCAACATGGCCTCTGGGCTTGTCCAGCAGGCCCGATTCGATCCCCGGCGGCAGAATGTCACGCCACAGGTTCAGCTTGCTGGCCACCAGGCAATCGGTGTGGCGGGCGGCCTCGCTCTGCCAGCCCAGGGCAAAGGACACGGACGCCAAGGCGTGACCATGGGTGCGCTCCAGCTTCTCGCCGGCCTTGATAGTCTCTCCTTCCGGGTACGGATCGGGCATCCGATCGCTCATCTGGCGCTCCTCCCGAATTGGTTGATCAAACACGCGTGGGCGGCGCCGGCGGCTCAAAGAGAGTGCAGAGACTTCTCCACCACGGACCGGGGCAACCCCCGCAGGCGGTGGGCGCCCTCGCCGCCGACCCAGACGGAAACCCCGGGGGGCAATCTTTCTGCCAGCTCCTTGATATGGGCCCGAACCGCGCCGCGCGGGTAGCGCGCGCTGAAAGAGACAGCGACGGTTGCTGCGCCCTGGCTCCGGGCCGCGGCCGTGATCTGATCCATCGGCACTTCCGCTCCCAGATTCAGGGTCGTGGTACCTGCGCACCAGAGGAGCGCCTCGACCATCAGGAGTCCCAGGGAATGGGGTTCGCCGGGCAAGGTGGCAAGCACCACGGACGGCTTGCCGTGCGGTCGGCCCAGCCGGTCCATGGCGACGTCCATGAAGCCCACGAGATGCCGCGTCAGGAGATGCTCCTGATAGATCTCCAAGCTCCCGCCGGCCCACCTGTCCCCGACCGTTCGCACCAGGGGGGCGAAGGTACCGAGGACGAATGCCCGCATCCCGTCTCTCGCAAGCCGCTGCTCGAGCTCGTGGTTGAGCGCGCTCAGCTCGGCGTCCGCGGCCAGGCTGATCAGCTCATCGACGCCCTCCTCTTCCGCTGTGACCGGCGAAGAGGTCGCCGGCAGCGACTGGGCAAGGTCGTTGAGCTGCTCCTCGCTCAGGGGAACCAGGCGTCCAGGACGCAGACCCTGATCGATCAGGCGCCGGATAAGCTGCAAGCGGCGGATCTCGTCGGCCCGGTAGACACGCTCGCCCTTGCTGTTGCGTTCCGGAGAAGGGAAGCCGTAGCGGCGTTCCCAGACCCGCAGGGTGTCGCGCCCTATGCCCGTATCCCGTTCCACGACGCTGATTGCGAAGCGTGTCTGTTGCACTGGCATCCTCGACGTTCAGAAGCCATGGGTTAACGGCAGATTGTAGAGCCTTTTGTCCTAGACAACTAAATTTGTGCATCTATGTTCCGCGCAGGGACGAACGACAAGGGCTCTGACCTTTTCAAACCGACAGAGAGGCTTGAATCGAGATGAGCGACCGCGAGATGCAAGCGAGCGAGCAGCAGGGCTGTGAGATCCTGTCCTCCGTCGTTCCCGGCGGCCGCCTGCACAAATTCATCCACAACCCGACGGAGGAAGGAATCGACGAGGGTCAAGCGATTCTGTTCGGTGCCGCCTCAGCGGCGCCGAGCGCAACACCCACCTCCCCGGCAGAGGGTCCGCTGGCGACAGTCCCAAGACGGAGCGTTCCGATCGCCAGACTGGTCAGGGATCTTTAGCGAGACGGGGCTACACAGACCGAGACACTGAGCACGTTGGCAAATGGGGCCGAGGAAACTCGTCGAAATCGCACAGGCAATAAACCCTGCTCCAGTCGCCAGAGCAACGGCGGGTTTACTTCGAGGGCCACCGATCCGCCCCGGGTCGGACGACCGCCGCTGTAAAAAGCGGACGCTCGGGGGCAGCGCTGATCGGTGACCCGATCCCCTCGCCGCAGGGCCGAGTCGGCTAGATCGCACGGGGCCGTATTCCGACAGACAGGAATTCTGGCCCCGACCGCTGTCGCCAACCGCGACAACTTCTATGCACACATTCGCTTACGCTGGGCCATAGACAACTCACTCCGGAAGGGTGAGGCCCGAACACCAAGGTCCTCAATGTGGCGGAAACGGTCGCTGACCCCACCTTGCTCAACTCGCGCAGTCGGCCACGAAGAGACATTTGCAGATCGGGTGACCGACCGTGATCGTTGCGAGAAGGCGACACACGTTTGAGTCTCCATTCCGTATCAGGCTCCATCCTGTCCGACCATCTGGGCGTCGATTCGCTCTGACGGGAAAACGCTGATTGCCGTCACCATGGGCTCGGTTTCTCGATGCGCTACGACGGCGCCAAGGGCATGTCGTCGCTCGTGAAGCCGGTCGACAGCAATTCGGCGAATACCGGACACCCTGAGCCGCCGGGCGCGGTGATGCACCGCGCCAAGATTGAGCTGGATATCCCGTAGCACTCTTGGTGTTGAATCGGCCAAACTTTTTGGTATGGCACGCCCGTCCATACCATATGGTACGGTTGTCCATCTCTGCGAGAAAACCTGTTCGGAACCTCTGCCGCGAGTTATGGCTAGACAAAGCCTGGAACGTCGTGCCCCGCAAGGAGGGCGCCAAACTGCGCAGGAACGACCTTTTGGAGCCGGGGTCCGGGGGAGCGGCCGCGGCGCTCGCCCGGCATCCCGGTTCGGTCACCGCGCGTCTGCCGGTCCTCCTTTCGGGTACAAGGACCGCGTAAACCAGCACGACATGCGCCGTCGATTCACCACATCCCTCAACGATCTATCCACAGGAGATCTTCCGATGAAACCACTTTGGCTGATGATTGCCGGAGCCGCCCTGGTGTCCGGCTGCGTGGACACTTCCGAAACCCGATCCTCGGGCGGGGGCGGCGGGGCGCCCGCGGAGGCGCAAGTGGCCTGCGCCGAAGAGGGTGACCGGTACTGGAACGTCGCCGGCGGCACGACCGTGCCGCTCAGCTCCAAGTCCACGGGTAGCGGCATGTACGAGGTCTCGCTCGGTGCGGGCTCCAACCGCGGCATCTGCACCGTGACCGAGGGCGGCGACGTCAAGATGATCATGAACCGCTGAGTCCCGGTCCTGACAGCACAACATTCACTGGGGGCTTGGCCGGGGCACCTCGGTCCCGCATGGCGGCAAGTCCACGGGCGGCGGCATGTACGAGGCGAAGGTCAAGGGCGGCAAGCACAGCGGCATCTGCACTGTGACCGCCCAGGGCGATGTCAGGGCAATCATGAACGACTGATCCCCTGACCTTCTGCGTGACCCGCCGGCCGACCCGCGCGCTTGCCGATGTAACGAATCGACAATCGGTCGCGACCCCTGGGAGAAGCAACCATGAAAAAGACCCGTCAACCCTACCCTTTCCTGCTAATGCTCGGCGCCCTGGCGCCGACCCTGTCCGGCTGCATGTCGGAGGCCCAGTTGATGACCAAGGAGGGGTATCCGCCTGCCTATACGCGCGGCTACGACGATGGTTGTCATAGCGGCAAGATGGCGGGCGGCAACATGTTCGAGCACATGCGCAAGGACGTCCGCCGTTACGATTCGGACCGGGATTACCGGCAGGGCTGGGATGACGGCTACGGGTCCTGCGAGAAGCAGCAGGAGGCGTCGGACCGCGCGCTGCAGCGCTCCCTCGAGCAGCAGCGCGTGAACCAGGGCCGTTACTCCGGCGACGACGCGATGGTCCGTGACGCCTTGAAGGGTGTCGATACCCGCGGCCTGGACAAGCTCTGATGGACTGGGAGATTTAACCAAAATGATCAAGACATTCTTCGGTGACATCGCTGACGGGCGCCTGGCGCGCCTGCCCTATCTGGGCCACTGGGTGCTGTTGGCCCTGGCCGTCCTTGTGCTGCTGTTCGGGATCGGGACCGCGATCGGCGTCGGCGAGCAGCTGGTCGGCGGCGACCTACAACAGGCGCAGGCCAAGCTCAGGGAATGGTTCACTGTTCCGTTTGTTGTCCTGTTCGGCCTGGCGGTCGCAGTCCTGGCCTTCGCCGGCGCCAACCTCGCCGCCAAGCGCATCCGGGACGTCGGGCTTCCCGGCTGGTGGTCGGTGCTGGCCATCGCCCTGTTGGTCGGTCTGGTCTCCGGGGCGGTATCCGAGCAGGCCGGCAGCGGTATTCAGCTCGCGATCTGGCTTGCCCTCGTGCTGGTACCGACGAACGCCCTCGCCAAACGATAGTCGGACGGGACCTATCGGCTGAGACCGACCCGAGGGCGAGCAGACACAAGGTTCCGGCACCGGGCCCCGCCCGGCGCCGTGACGGGTCGCTCCACAATTTCGTTAATGGTGCGGGTCTGCTTGATGCGCACCGAGATCCGGTTGGGGCGATAGCGCCGACTACTGCTTGAGCTTTTCGATTACGGGCGCGAATCCCAAAAGGTTTGAAGACCGACTGTCAATCGATAGAAGGAGTTAGGTTATGTCGAAAACCCGCTTTGTTTCGCTGATTCTTGTAACGGCTGTCGTCGCTGCGACCCCGGCAATCGCCCGGGTCAGTCCTCCTGACCTCGAAGGCAAGCGGGTCAACGAAGCCGAAACGACCTTGCGTGGGTCGGGCTACAAGCAGGTGCGCACCGAGACCAAGGACGGCGATAACTGGATCTATTTCAGGAACCATTCCAACGGGTTTTATCCCTGTATTGGCCTCGTGACCGCCGGCGGACGAGTCGCCACTGCCTTGTCGCTGGGCGAAGAGGAATGTCACAAGAGCGATGGCGTCGGCGCGGCCGTCGCGGGGGTGGCGATCGCAGCGCTTATCGGTGCGGCCATCCTTGAAAGTCATGACAAACACCACCAGGACGACCGGCACAAGTCCAATGCTCGGGATCATTCACAATTCGAGCGCGGGTACCGGGATGGCCTCCATAACGGACAGTTCGTGAATTACGACCATAACGAGGCGTATGCCGATGGCTATGCCGCCGGCTCCCGCGAACGTGAAAACAATCTGCGCTCCAATCGATATCACTATGAAGCGAGCCGGCGCGATGGCAATCATCGCGCAGACCTGGCCGCTGCTTGTGCGCATGAAGCCGACAGGTATTGGGGGCTGCGGCGGGGATCGACCAGCACCTATGACGTGAGAAAGACGGGCAACGGCATGCACACGGTCAAGGTGGCCGCAGGCTACCAGACCGGCACCTGCACGGTGTCAGGTGACGGAACGGTACGCTCCATCATGAATGACTGATGTTAGGCGGGCGAGGTTTCATGACCTCGCCTGAAGTTTGGCATTGAAACCGAAACGGGAGAGACAATGGAAGAGCAAGTAGGTACAGGACTGGGTATTGCTGTCGCCGTACTGATCTGGGTGGTGTTCGGCGCAATCTGCGGCTGGATCGCCAGCCTGGTGGTCAAGGGGACTGGTCTCGGGTTGGGCAAGGACATCTTGCTCGGCATCGTCGGCGCTGTCGTCGGCGGCTGGCTGTTCCAGGCGCTGGGCATCTCGATCGGCAGCGGCATCGTCAGTGCGCTGATCGCGGCGGTCATCGGCGCCATCATCGTGCTGCTGGCCGTCAAGCTGATACGCAAGGCCTAAGCCGTGGCCGCATTCGGCAGTCGGCGGCGCAGCCGTGTTGCCGGTGTTCCTGCTAAGACGAAGCCGATTGCGCAATGCGCTTGGTCGGCGCATCCGCCCCCCGGGGGTGGTATCGTCCCTGCACGAAAAACCCTCTGTCCGCCCGCCGGAGGGAAGGGCGGAACCGAGGTATGCAACATCGGCGGCGTTCGACAGCGGAGTATCCGACAAGAGTCAGGAGTCGTGATCCGATGACGCGGTACCTCATTGCATCTGCATGGGTAGTTCTGTTGTCTGCGCCGGCGAGCGCAGGCTCTCTTGCCCCCTCATTCGACTGTGCGAAGGCGCAGAGCGATGCCGAGGAGGCGATCTGCGCGTCTGACGCGCTCGCATCCCTCGACCTCGAGTTGGCGCGCCTCTATCGTCTCGCGATCAAAGGTCCGAACGCGGCGCCGGACCGGGTGGAGGCGCTGAAGCAGAGCCAGCGGGACTGGCTGCGCGAACGCTCGGAGTGCTGGAGGGCTTCCATTGGCCTGGAAGCCTGTGTCGCGAACGCCTATGCGTTTCGCATCCACGCCTTGAGAGAAGGTTACAGCGACGCACGAAGCGACGATTCGAACGGCGCCAGTCTCGGTCCGGTGGCCTACCGCTGCGATGGGCTGGACGCCCTGGTCGGGGCCGTTTTCGTCAACACGCGGGAACCGCTCGTGTCGCTGTCCTGGCTGACCTTCGGCATCGTGCTGCCTCGGGTCGAGAGCGGATCGGGAGCGAAGTACGCGTCCGATCTGTGGGACAGCAGCCCCGCGCTGTTCTGGACTCAAGGCGACACGGCCATCTTCGCGCCCCCGGGCGGGGCCGAAGTCCAGTGCCGGCGGGAGCCCATTGGATGAGGCGCACACCAATGGACGCAGACGCGAGGATCGGGCACCGGGCAACTCTCGAATCCGTTTCATAAGCGACCAGCAGGGCGGCCCGCCGCCGCTGGACGTCTTGCTGTTCGCTCAGCCAAACCATTTGGTACGGTGCATTTTCCCGTGCCGTACGGTACGGTTGATGCATGTCTGCAAATTACCCTGTTCAGCACCTCAGCCGCGAGGAATGGCTCGAGAAAGCCTTGGGCGTCGTGTCCCGCGAGGGGGGTGCCAAGCTGCGCATCAACAACCTCGTTACGGAGATCGGTGTCACCAAGGGCAGCTTCTACTGGCACTTCAAGCATCGGGAGGATTTCGTTCGCAGTCTGATCGACCACTGGCATGAGCGATACACCTTGAGGGTCTCCGATTATCTGGATGACTTCGAGGGGTCTGCCGAGGAGAAGCTCCGCAAACTGATGGAGATGGTTTTCGTGGAACAACTGACTCGCCACGACCTGGCCATCCGTTCATGGGCCATTGCGGAGCCGAAGCTGCAGACGCTATTGAAACGCACGGACGATCACCGAATGAATTACCTGCAGATGCTTTTTCGGGGAATGGGCTTCACCGAAGAGGAGGCTGCTCTTCGATCGCGTGTGTTTCTCGGCTATGCGGCCTGGGAGGCGGGGTTGTTCGAGACCATGACGAAGTCCCAGCGCGAGCGGAAGGCCATCGCCTTCTTTGAGTTGATCGCAGGGGGCAGAGAGGTCGGGTAAGCGGCTGATCTTGTACGAGCAGGCGCACAGCGGGCCGTGCACGTCCGCAGCGGCAGATCATGGACGAGTGAGGTGACAAGGATGACGCTCACGACCCCGGTATTCCTTAAGCTCAGGCGCCTGCATTCGGCGCGGTGCCGGCTGATCGCCGCAAACCCGACGGACATGGCGGTCGCGGACATCGCCTATCAGCAAGGCTTCTACCACCTGGGGCGCTTCGCCGCGGCATACATGTCTGCCTTCGATGAATATCCTTCTGAAACGCTACGGCGACCCTGCCCGAAGGAACTCGGGGCCTTGATGGCCGCGCGCCCTTTGGGAGTCGCGGAGAGGTTCCGCCGGCCGCAAGCGCGTTGAGCAACTCCGAAGAATCGTCCCCAACCGTTCAACCTGAACGCCGGAACTGTTAAGGCCCAGCGGCGAGCTCACGCCGATCGCAGTCACCGCCAGACCGGAAGATGCGCAGGCCTCAGCGCGACGAAGTGGACAACCAAGCTGAGGCGAGGAACGAACGATTGCCTCCAGTTGCCCATCTGCCGCGGGACAATGTGATCCGATGGATTACTGTACCTCCTGACATTCCGTACCGTATTCCTGCCCGATTGGACCTCGCGATGCGCTTGCAAGCTGAATCTCAGCGAACTCGGCACAGGTCGCGCACCAACGGGATCTCGCCCGGAGGGATTGGCAAGGTTGGACCGCGTTGCTCAGCGGGGGTCGGCGGCAACGCCCTCTTCCAGCCGGTGCAGGGTCTCCAGGGCCCCCGGGAAGTCCAGCGCCTCGACCTGCCGCAGCAGCTCCTTGCCCTCCCCGGACGCTTCGGTGCCGAGACAGCGCTCCAGCCAGGGCAAGTGGTCCAGGGCGCGGAAATTGCCTGTTTCGAGCAGCGCCGCCAGCTCGCGCATGCGCTGGCTCCGCTCCCCGCACCCTGGCTCGGCGGCCACCGCGTATGCCACTTCCGACTCCGCAGGCTCCAGCCCCGCGAGTACCTTGACGGCGTCCTCTGCGCTGGCGAAGAAGCGGGCCCGCAGGTCGGCATCGATGGGACCGTTGTCGGCCAACGCCCGCTCCAGCCGCTCCGCCGTTGCCGTCAGGTTCTCCGCCCCCAGCGCTCCTGCGGCCCCGCGCAGGCGATGCAGCAGGTCGCCCGCACGAGCCCGTTCCCCGGTGTCCAGGGCGGTGCGGATGGCGGTTGCCGCCTCGGGGTATCCGGCAACGAAGGCACGCACCGCGCTGCGCCAGGCGCCCCGGTACTCGTCCTGCCAGCGGCGCACCTTAACCGCATCGAAGCCGGGCAATGCCTCTTCGGTAGCGACGGCGCCAGACGCCGGTGCCCTCTCGCCGCTTTCCCCGGCGGGTAACCGCAGCCGGCGGCACAACTCGGCGTAGAGTGTCTCGGGCTCGAGCGGCTTGGTCAGGTAGCCATCCATGCCCGCGGCCAGGCAGCGATCGCGCTCCTCGGCCAGGGCGTTGGCCGTGAGGGCGACGACGGGCAGCCCGCCGTTCGGCAAGGCGCGGATGCGCCGGCAGGCCTCCAGACCGTCCATCTCCGGCATGCGGATGTCCATGAGCACGATGTCGAGGTCATCCCGGGCCACCGCGGCAACGGCCTCGGTACCGGTGGCGGCGAGGGTGACCCGCGCGCCGCGCCTGCTCAGCAGATCGCGCGCCAGCACCTGGCTGACCGGGTCGTCCTCCGCCACCAGAACCCGGGCACCGCGCAAGCCCTCGGCCTCCAATCCCGGTGCTGGCACCGCCACCTCCTCGGCCTCTTTCATGGCGCGGGGGAATGCCAGTCTGAACCAGAAGCAACTGCCCCTTCCCTCGCTGGACTCCACCTCCAGATGGCCGCCCATCAGTGCGACCAGGCGCGCGCTGATGGTCAGTCCCAGGCCGCTGCCGCCGTGGCTGCGGGTGCGTGAGCCGTCGAGCTGGGTGAAGGCATCGAACAGCTCGGCACGGCGCCCCTCGGGGATGCCAATGCCGGTGTCGGTGACCGTGAACGCCAGCTTCAGCTCGCGCTCGTTCTCCTCATCCACCCACACCGCCAGCGTCACCGCGCCCCGGGCGGTGAACTTGACCGCGTTCCCGACCAGGTTCAGCAGCACCTGCGTGAGGCGGAGCTCATCGCCGAGCAGCATGCCGACCGGTTCCTGCGGCCCCGCGATGCGCAGCTCGAGCCCCTTCGCAGCGGCCTGCTGCTCGACCATCGCCCGCACGCGCGCGAGCACCCTGCCCAGCGCCAGCGGCTCCCGCTGCGGCCGCAGCTTGTCCGCCTCGATGCGGGAGAGGTCGAGGATGTCGCTGATCAGCGCCAGCAGGGTGCGGGCGGAAATGTCGATCTTGTCGAGGTAGTCGCGCAGCGCCGGCGCGGGGGCGGTCTCCAGGGAGAGGCGGGTGAGCCCGATGACGGCGTTCAGCGGGGTGCGGATCTCGTGGCTCATATTGGCCAGGAAGTCGCCCTTGGCGCGGTTGGCTCTGTCGGCTACCTCCTTGGCGCGCAGCAATTCGGTCTCTGCCTGCTTGCGGCGCCCCACCTCCCGATGCAGACGGTGGTTCCAGTAAAGGATGGTTGCCAGGATCAGCAGCGCCGTCACCAGCACCTGCCACAGCAGGGCGTAGTCGGGGGCGGTGACCACCTGGCGCAACAGCCACTTGTTGTGGATGGCGGCGCGCTCCTCGGGGGTGATGGCGGCGATGGCGCGGTTGATCAGGGGGACCAACGGAGCCTGGTGCCGGCTTACCATCACTGCAGCGGGAACTCGACGTCGGTGACCCCGGCGAGCTTCACCCGCCCCGGCGGGAAGCCCTCGATCTGCTGGTGAAGCACCGGCAGGATGTCGACCGCGGCATCGGCCCTGCCGGCCGCGAGCGCCTCCAGGGCCGCGCGCGTGTTGTCCACTTCGACGAAGTCGATCCCCGGCGAGCGGGCCTTCAGCAGATGGTAGGCGCTGTAGTCCCGGCCCACCGCGACGCGCCGCCCCTCCAGGGACGCGGTACCGGCGAAAAGCCCCGCGTTCGCCGCACCGGCGATGGCGATGGGATAGCGCTCGTAGGGGTCGGAGAACAGGGCGAAGCGCTCGCGATCGGCGGTCCGCGTGGTGGCGGCGTAGAGGTCGATGTCGCCCCGCTCCATGGCCGCGAGGATCTGTCTGAAGGGCTGCCGTTCGCCGCTTTTCTCGTGCAGGCCGAGCTTGTCGCGGATCAGCGCCCAGTAGTCCTCGGCGACGCCCGTCGGCGCGCCGTCGCCATCGGCGAAGTCGAAGGGCATCCAAGCCGAGGCGTGGGCACGGCGGAACCCGGTGGCGTCCAGATAGGCACGCTCTTCCGCGCTGAAATCCAGCGGCACCTGCGTTCGGCCATCCGCCACCGAGGCCAGCCAGCGCTGACGAATGGCGAGGTGCTGCTCGGCGGGCATGGCGTTCAGGCCCTTGTCGATCAGCGAAATCAGGGGCGCCCATTCCTTGCGCGTGACCATCGCCTGCTTGTGCTCGCCAAAGGGGGTGGGGCCGGCCATCTTGAGGTTGACGATGCCATGGGCCTGCATCAGGTAATCGGTGACGAGCAGGTTTCCGACATAGGCGTCGGCGCGCCCGGTCGACACGGCCAGCAGCGCGTCCCTGGTGCCGTCCTGAACGGACAGGACGATTTCAGGCTCCGCGGTTTCCAACAGGCCGTGCATGACATAGCCGCGCTCGACGGCCACTGTCCGTCCGCGCAGATCGTTCAGCTTTCGCATGTCCTGCTTGTCCTTGCGGGTGAAGATCGTCCAGGGGGAAGAGAGGTAGTCCGCGCTCATGGCCAGCGTCGCCAAGCGTTCGCCGGTCCGCTTGGCGGCCGGCAGCAGATCATAGCTGCGGTGCTCTCCGGCCATATCCTCGAACCCTTCGATCCAGGAGTCAGCGGCGGGAACGAAGCGGAAATCGATGTCGAACAGCTTGCCGATGATCCGCAGGTAGTCGACCGCCATGCCCGCAGCCTCGGGCCTGTTGATCTCCCAGGGGGGGTGCTCGCCGATGCGGACGCGGACGGTGTGCTTCTTCTCGAGCCACGCGCGTTCATCGGCACTGAGCGCGATATTCGGTTGTTGCTCCGCGCCCCACTTCAGCAGAATCGCCATCATCTCGACCGGGTCGATGGCCTTCAGCGCCTTGTCGACGATGCCGAGCAGCGGCGCGTGCTCCTTGAGGATCGAATAGCGCAGGTCGATCTTGCTGCCGGGCACCGGAAACGCCAGGCGCAGGTCCGGCAGCATGCTCTCGATGGCGATCCAATGCAGGTTGGTACTGGAGATCACCGCATCCAGCTCCGCGTTCTGCAGGGCCACCGCCAGCTCCAGTGGACTGTCGAGCTCCGCGCGGACGATGGCCGGCCATTTGTCGAGCAGCTTTCGGTCCGACAGATTGCGGCGCAGCACGCCGACGCGCCGCCCTGACAGGTCGTCCATCGACGCGATGGGGCTGCCTTGGCGCGTGAAGATGAACTTGTGCGTGCTGTAGGGGCTGGCGCTGAACAGGAACCGGTCCGCGCGCTCCGGATGGCTGGCGGAGGCCGCCAGGCCATGAAGCTCGCCACCTTCGGCCCGCGCCACCATGTCGCCCCAGTTGCCCAGCACCAGTTGGATGTTGGCCCCGGTGAGGGCGTTGATGCGCGCGATCAAATCGGCCTCGATGCCGGCCGAGGTGCCGTCATTCTCGCGCCAGACGAATGGGCGCCAGTCAGCGTCGCTGCCGAAGCGGATGCGCGGGTTGGCGGCCAGCCAGTCGCGCTCGTCCTGGGTCAGCGCAATCCCGAGGGGTTCCTGTGCCTGGAGCAGATACGGCCAGAGCAGGACCGACAGCAGCCACAGAACGGATCTGATCGGAGTTGCGTTACGGGACCTCATGGATTCGATGGCTGCCGGTGGCTGGCTTGGCCGCCGCGGATTGACGATGCTCCGGCGCGGCGAGGAAAATCGTGCCGTTCAGCGGAACGAGCACCGAATGTTACCCGAAACGCAGCAGAGCCCCGCCACGATTCTGATCATCGACGACGAGCCGGTCCAGCTCCGCGCCATCGTCGCCGAGCTGAATGGGCTGGGCTTCGAGACCCTGATCGCGCGCGACGGGGCCGATGGCCTGCGCAAGGCCGAGCGGGGCGGACCCGACCTGATCCTGCTGGACATCCTGATGCCCGGCTGGGACGGATACGAGACCTGCCGGCGACTCAAGTCGAGCCCTGCGACCCGCGCCATCCCGGTGATCTTCCTCTCCGCGCTCTGCGAGACGGCGCGGAAGCTCGAGGGCTTCGAGGCCGGCTGCGTGGACTACATCAGCAAGCCCTTCGACCATCGCGAGGTCCTGGCGCGGGTCAGCGCGCACCTGCAGCAGCGCCACCTGTTCGCGCGTATGGCAGAGCGGGTCCAGCCGTCCCACCAGGGGCGGGCAATCCTCGCCGGCGGAAAGGACGCCGTCGCGGGCGAGGAGGCGAATCGGGCGGGCCTGCGTCTCGTCTACCGCGCCATCGACATTCTGCTCGACGAGATGGCCGACCCTCCCGGGCTCACCGAGCTGGCGCGCCGGGTCGGCACCAACCAGGCGCGGCTCGGCCGCGAGTTCCAGACCCACCTGGGGATGAGCACCTTCGAGTACCTGCGCGAGCAGCGCCTGGTCCATGCGCAGGAGCTGCTGGCCGGCACCGGCCGGCAGATCCAGCAGATCGCCGATCTGGTCGGCTTCAAGCGGGCCGGCGACTTCGCTACCGCCTTCCGGCTCCGTTTCGGCATGACCCCGAGGGAATACCGCAAGCGGCAAGGGTAACGGAGCCCTTCCGCGTCCACGGGGCGAGGTGCGCCCCGGCGCTCCCCCCTCAGCGGGTTCGCCTCCGCCAGGCATCCGTCCGATCCCACACCGGGGCACTCCACGAGCCGACAGAATGTTGGCTGGACGAACAAATTGTTTGGTTTGCCGAAGTGCTTGGCCGGTCGCCGATGTAGCGCGGGAACAGCGATGCTAGTTTTCGTCAATTGCGTCACGTTCGCGGCTGGCGCGGATCCTCAGGTGCCCGTCCCAGCGGCCGACCGGTCCGGTATGTCGAGATCGGGCTGCTTGATCCGTCAGCCGCATCGTGAGCGAAGCGAGAAACGCAAAAGACAAGACCCGCTACTCACTACGATCCCCAACCTCCAATATGGAAACGAAACCCATGAAGCACGTACGCACAATCACCGCCGCGGCCCTCGCCACCCTCGCGCTGTCGGCCTGTGTAGAAGACCAGAAGATGACCCGCTCCGAGCCTGTCGCCGCGGCGCCGGCCGCGACCCACCCGCCGGCCAATCCGGCCGAGCGCAACTGCGTCGCGGCCATCGCGCGCGAGCTCGGCGGCACCGTGAGCGCCCGCGACCTCCGGGTGATCAGCTCCGAGTTCTCCCAGGCCGGCACCTCGGTGTCGGTCCATGTTCCCACTGCCGAGGCCCCCTGGGCCTGCGTCGTCGATCGCGACGGCAGCGTGAGCAGCGTCTACTACACGGCGGAAGGCTGACAGGACCTGGCCTACGGGGGACAAGGGGCCTGAAACGTTTTCTCCCCGCCCGCTTTTGTCCCCCTCCGCCCCTGTCTTGCGGACCCATTGATGTGGCCGCACGTGCCAATCGCTGCCGGTCGCCGTCGGGCCGCAGCGCCAGTTTAATTCGAATCCCTAAGGAGTCCCCGATCATGAAGCTTTCAACCGTTGCCGTCGCCATCCTCTTCACCGCAGCCGCCCCCGCTGGCTTTGCCTCGTCCGCCTCGGAGCGGGAATACCAGCGCGGCTACAACGACTGCCTCCACGGCCGCTACGACCAGAACCAGCACGGCGAGTCCTACAAGAAGGGCTGCCGCGCCGCCGAGGACGGCCAGCCGGCCGCCGCCCCCGCGGGCCACCAGGGCGGCAAGGCCAAGATCTCCGACCTGAAAGGCATGGACGCGATCAAGGCGTTCGACGTGATGACCTCCCGTGGTTTCACGAACGTCGACACCCTCACCGCGGGAGAGACGATCTACGGCACCTACTACAACGCGACGACCCATCAGTGCGTCCAGCTCACCAGCGCCAACGGCCGAATTGAGGGCATCGACGACGTCCCCAGCCACCCGAAGTGCCGTTGAGTGTCCACGAGAATGGCGGCGGCCGCGCCGGTCTCGACTTGCGCTGCCGGCGCCGGGATCCACGGCCCGGGATACGCGGCGAACCTCGCCGCGCGCCGGCGTGAACAATGGTTGTCGCCTTCAGGCTCGTCTATCTCTGCGCGGCGCTCCTCGCGAGCGCCGCAGGCGCGCTCGTCATCGCCAGCCGCGTCATTGCGGACCGCGCCCCGCAGAGCACTGAGTTCCTGGGCATCCACCTCGCTGTCGGCGCCCTCTTCCTGGGCGTGGGCGTCCTGCTCTTGGGCATACAGCGGCACGTCGCCGGTATTGCGGCACTGGCTGGGCACGGGCACGATGCCGAGACAGCGCGGGAGCTGGCAGCCCATCTCAGCCGGCTTCTGGCGTACCTCCTCGCGGGAGGCGTCTTTCTCTGCGCGGTGCTCGGCTCCATGACCTTTGGGATCCTGGAGCGCATCGGTCAAGGGTTCGCGGTGTTCGGCTGAACCCCGCGTGCGTTCAACGCTGAACATGACGCCGCGTCCGGCACCCGTATCGGACGAACACGGAGGCACCCGCTTGCCCGGGTCGCGGAAGCGGCCGGAGTACCTACACACTCACATTGATCGGAGGTCTTGAAGACGATGAAGCAGAAAGCACCGGTGTTCGTGATTGCCGCCCTGTTGACGGGCTGGGCGCTGCCGTCCGCCGCGGACTCGACGCAGGCACGCTGCGAGATCTACCCGAAGGGCTCGGACAAGCTGGAGAAGATGATGCCCTGCACCTTCGGCCAGCGCCAAGGCTACATCACCATCACCCGCGAGGACGGCGTCACCTACGATCTGAGCCCCGTGGGCGACAAGCCCGGCAACTTCCGCGACCAGGACGGCCGTACGGTCTATCGCCAGAGCGGGCTCGGTGAGGCCGGGCTGATCTTCCGCTTCCCGAACGAGAGCCTCTTCGTCTGGTGGGACAACGCCGCGAGCGGTGCCGCCAGTGCGGACAACGCCACCGCGCCCTTCGCCACCAAGTACGCCGGCGGCGAGTACGACGCGACCGCGCTGCTGCGCTGCAAGGCGGCGGGCGATCGGGAGTTCGGCAGCTGTCCGGCGGGCATCCTGCGCATGGAGAACCGCCAGGCGTCGATCGTCATCCAGAGCCAGCTCGGCAAGCAGTTCACCCTCAACTTCATGACCGACTACGTCAACGCCACCGTCGGCGAGGTGAAGGCCAAGCTGAACGGCGATCTGTGGACCGTCACCCGCGACAACGGCGAGGTCTACGAGGTGCCGCTGTCGGCCATCGAGGGCGGGTGAGGCGTTGCGCCGAATCGGCGGAGTGGTTTGACCTTGCGGCGTTTCCGAGGTTGGTGGAAGCGCTTCGCCGGCTCCCCCCGACGGTTCTGGTGCTCCTCACCACGATAGGGCTTGCCGGGTGCGATGAGCGGGTCGCCGACTACCTGCCGGTGTCGGCAATCGCCCGCGGCGGCTTCGTCAGCGACGAACGGACGGTGGCCGAGATGCGCGGGCGGGAAGTCCGGCTGTGGGGCTTCGTCGACCAGGGCAACCTCTACGGGGACGCGGAAGCGGAGCGGATCCTCGGAGAGTGGTGGAGCGGGGAAGGACCGGACCCCGGCCACTGGCGATTCGGCCTGAAGGCGCAGGCGGAGGACCCGGTGGGGCGCTCGTTCACGGTGCTCGTCCCCAATGATGCGGGTCGGAAGCATCTGCTCGACCGCCTAGTGGCAGACGCGCAGGCGCGGAGAGCCACCAAGATCTTCGTGACGGGCAGGCTGTTCACGTTCCCTGCGCCAACGCAGATTCTCGACCGGACCGGCCTTTACCTTCAGCTGCGTTCATCCCAGGACATCCGGCTCGATGCGCCGGGCCGCGACTAGAAGCCGGACATGATCTCGCGATGTCCGCGATTCGGAACCTTGACCGAACAGGTTCTTGATGACATGAAACGGATGCTCGACGCGCGAGCGCAACCGGGCCTTGAGCCGTTCGGCTCGTGCGGTCAGCTCCTTCAGGCGTCCCTCGGCCATGGCCTTGAGCTTGCCGCGCTTCATGGCGATGTGCCACGTCAGCGCACGGTCTTTGAGCGCTGCGCGCTTGTCGACGCCGATGTAGCCGGCGTCGGCGAACACCACGTCCTCCTCGCCGTGGAGCAGGTGCTCGGCCTGACTGACGTCGGCAACGTTGGCCGACGTCCCAACGAGCGTGTGCACCAGTCCCGACTCGGCGTCGGCACCGATGTGCGCCTTCATCCCGAAGTACCATTGGTTGCCCTTGCGGGTCTGGTGCATCTCTGGATCGCGCGCCTTCTCGCGGTTCTTCGTCGAGGACGGTGCGGCCAGGATCGTCGCATCGGCAAGCGTGCCCTTGCTCAAGAGCAAGCCGCGGTCGCGAAGCTCGGCATTGACCGTCTCGAAGATGGTCGCGCTCAGCCCGTGCTCTTCGAGCAGATGACGAAAGTTCAGCAGCGTCGTGGCGTCTGGTACCGACTCCCTGCCCAGGTCGATGCCCACGAAATTGCCCAACGCCTGGCTGTCGTAAATCGCATCCTCCAGCGCCTCGTCGGCCAGGGCGTACCATTGCTGCAGGAAGTACATCCGCAGCATCCGCTCCAGGCCAATC
>CAYNBI010000018.1:0-44819 GCA_964395315.1 uncultured Chromatiaceae bacterium
CTTCACCACATGGGCCACCGCCTCCTCAAAAGTGCGAAAGAAACCTTACGTCATCGGAAGGTTGGCCGGTCGCGGAATATGGCTCGAAGCGGCGGTGTGTTCGTTGCGCGGCCTCAAAGAGAGGGCCGGCGGACACCGTCGGGCGCGTGCGGGAGGGCTAAGAATCGGAAGGGAGGGGAAGGCCCCGCGTGAGCGCGGGGCCTCTCGTCACAGGTTGGCGCGAACGCCACGTTTGGCGCTGAGATAGGCGCCAAGCGGTTACTCGACCGGGGTTAGAACTAGGTCATCGTAGATACGTGGATCGCGCATGTAGGCCTGCGGTCGGCGAATCTTGGTCGTCCAGGGGAGACCCTGGAAATTACGCCATCCGTCCTTGTCCCGGTTGACATCCCTGACCTCCTCGTACACATCGGCGTAGTCCGCCGTGTGTGAGACCTCTCCATCATTATCCAGGTCCAGGGGCACCGGCTCATTGTTTTCGTCCAGGAAAATGGAACCGGTGCTGGACACGTATGCGTACTTCAGATTGCCGACGAAGCCCTCCCAGATGTTGTACACGTTGGTGAAGGGTTCCAAGCCCATGGTCTGGTCCTTCGAATCTGGATTGGCCAGGATATTGCCCGCGTCCACGCTTCGAGACCCCGTGCGGCACAGAAGCATAATGGGGGTGTCCATTTTGCCCTTGACGATGTCATAGACCTCCCAATAGAGGACCGCGGGATCTTGGCTGGGCTGCCCTCCGCCGACCCGGGGGTACGGAACGTTATAAGCATCCTCCGGATGCCCGGCGGCGTATTCCTCCAGCGACCGCACGTCGATCAGCACGGGCTTGCGTTTGCTCGCTTGTCCTTGTCGATATCCCTTGACGTTCTGCAACCAGAGATACGTCTGTGCCGCGCTGATTTCCGCTTGATAGAAGCGATCCTTGTCATAGCGGTTGCCTTCGGCTGACAGTTGGCCGGCGAAGGCGATGGACATAACGGCGCCAATGACGGCGGCAGAGGTCTTGTATTGCATCGTTCTACTTTCTCCCATCCTCGTTTTCATGTTCGCCTCGTCGATTCCCTTGTTGCCCACGTACGGACTTTCGCTGCCATGCGCCGTCGCGCTACGCGAGGCGGAGTTCCGGATTCTGCACGTGCGCAGACAAGTCGACGAGGCCGCTTGCCTGCAGGCAGGCCTGTGCTCCTCATGCTCCGCCGGTGCGGTGGCGATAGAGCAGGCGCCATCCTCTTATTCCCGACTGGATGTGTCAACCTTGCCTTTGTGGCCAAGCCTGGGTTGCAGGAAAGGCCCCAGTGACCCGCCCATGGCGCAAGCAGGAAATGATCTCGCGCAACGCAAGCGACGTACCGCGCCTGGCGGGATCGCGGTTGTTGAATCGATTTGCTGCTGTTTCGCTGTAGTAGGGGCGTCTGTCTAGCCGGGCTCTTCAGTCCGCGTTGGGGCAACTCCCGCTTGTTCGGCGGACCGCGCATGCTCCAGCGGCGAGAGCAGCATGTAGAAGGCCGGCACAACGTAGAGGGTGAAGAGGGTGCCGATGCCGAGTCCGCTGGCGATCACCAGCCCGATATGGAAGCGGCTCACGGCGCCGGGGCCGGTGGCGAGCAGGAGCGGAACCATGGCCACCACCATGGACACGGTCGTCATCAGGATGGGCCGCAGGCGGATGCGCGAGGCGCGCTCGACGGCCTCTCGCTTGTCGAGCCCCTCGTGGATTCGCAGCTGGTTGGCGAATTCCACGATCAGGATGCCGTTCTTGGCCACCAGCCCGATGAGGGTGATGAGCCCGACCTGGGTGTAGATGTTCACGCTGGCGAAACCGAGGGTGAGGAACGCCATGGCGCCGAAGATCGACATGGGCACCGACACCAGAATGATGAAGGGATCGCGCCAGCTTTCGAACTGGGCAGCGAGAACCAGGTAGATGATCAGAAGGGACATGAAGAAGGTGATCACCAGGGCGCTGCCCTGCCTGGCGTATTGGCGCGACTCGCCCATGTAGTCCCAGGCGAAGCCGCGCGGCAACAGCTCCCGCGCCTGCTGCTCGAGGAAGTCCAGCGCCTCGCCCAATGGCACGCCGGGGGCCATGATGCCCTCCACGGTGACGGAGTTGAGCTGCTGGAACTGGCTGCGCTTGCTGGGCTCTACGCCGTCCTCGAAGCTCACCAGGTTGCCCAGGGGCACGAGCCCGCCGGAGCTGGAGCGCAGGTAGTAGTCCTCGAGCATCGAGGGGTCGAGCCGCGCCTCCCTGGAGACCTGCGGGATGACCTCGTAGCTGCGCTCCTCGAGACTGAAGCGGTTGACGTAGCCGTCTCCCAGCATCAGCGACAGGCTGCGGCCGATCTCCCGCATGTCGATGCCGAGATCCCCCGCGCGGTCGCGGTCGATGAGGATGTTGGTCTTGGGGCGGGTGAACTCCACGGACTTTCGCAGGAACAGGAACTTTCCGCTGCCCATGCCGCGGCCGATCAGCTCGCCGGCGAGCTGGTCGAGCTCCTCGTAGCCGGCGTCGGTGGTGATCACGAACTGCATCGGCAGACCGCGGCCTGCTCCCGGCAGGCTGGGGCGGGGAAAGGCGGCGACCTGCAGCCCCGCGACCGCGCCCAGCTTGCCCTGCAGTTCCGGCTGCACCTCCATTTGCGAGCGATCACGCTCGCTGGTGGATTTCATCTTGAAGCCGCCGAAGGTGACGCTGGAATCGCCGCCGAAACCCACCAGCACGAAGCTCTCGTGGTACTCGGGGATGCTCTCGAAGATGTCGATGATCTGATTGGCGTAGACCTCGTTGTACTCCACGGTCGCGGTCTGGGGCCCCACCGCCTGGAAGAACATGATGCTCTGATCCTCCGTGGGGGCCAGCTCCTTCTGCGTGGTGGCGAACATGAACCAGATGCTCGCGAGCACGACCAGCGCGAACACCAACATCACCGACGGATAGGCCAGCAGCCCGTGGAGGGAGCGTCCGTAACGCTCCGAGAGCCAGTTAAAGAAACGCTCCACGCCCCGTTCGAAACGACCGGCGGAGCCGGCCGGGCGCAGAACCATGCCGCTGAGCATGGGAGACAGGGTGAGGGCCACCACGCCGGAGATCAGCACCGCCCCAGCCAGGGAGAAGGCGAATTCGGTGAACAGGGTGCCGACCAGTCCGCCCATGAAACCGATGGGGGCGTAAACCGCTACCAGCGTGGTGGTCATGGCGATGATGGGCACGGCCAGCTCCCGCGCCCCTTTGATCGCGGCATCGAATCGAGTCTCGCCCTTTTCGATGTGGCGGTGGACGTTCTCCACCACCACGATGGCGTCGTCCACCACCAGCCCGATGGCGAGCACCATGGCAAGCAGGGTGAGCAGGTTGATGGAAAAGCCCATCAGCAGCATCAGGAAGGCCGCGCCGATCAGGGACAGGGGCACCGCCACGGCAGGCACCAGCGCGGCGCGGAAGGACCCCAGGCTGAGGAAGATCACCACCAGCACGATCAGCACCGCCTCCGCCAGGGTCTTGAACACCTCGTCGATAGAATCGCGGATGAAGACGCTGGCGTCGTAGGGGATGTGCACCTTGAGCCCTTCGGGCAGCTGGGCGCGGAGATCCGGCAGCAGGTCCTGCACCCGGCCGGCCACCGACAACGGGTTCTCCCCCGGTGCCTGCTCGATGCCGACGAAGATGGCCGGGATGCCCTTGTAGAGGGTAGTGGTCTCGTAGTCCTTTGCGCCGAGCTCCACCTCCGCGACGTCGCGCAGGCGCACCAGGGTGCCGTCGGAGATCACCACCAGGTTGCGGAAGTCCTCGACCTCGCTCACGTCGGTGGTCGCGGACAGATCCACGGCGAAGTGACGATCCTTGAGCTTGCCGACGCCCGCGAGATAGTTGTTGCGGCGCAGGACGTCCTCGACGTCGGTGGCGGTCACTCCCAGCGCGGCCATGCGCTCGGGGTCGAGCCAAACCCGCATGGCGAAGGTCTTGTTGCCGATGAGCTGGGCCTTGGCCACGCCCGGCACCGCCTGGAGCTGGGGCTGAACCACGCGCAGCAGGTAGTCGGTGATCTGCGACAGGCTCATGGTCTCGCTGTAGAAGGCCATGTACATGAGCGCGGTGGGATCGCCGGTGGTCGCGTCGATTACCGGGTCCTGCGCCTCGGCCGGCAGTACGTTGCGCTGGCTCGCCACCTTGGCCTGGATCTCCGCGACAGCCGCCTTGGGGTCGTAATTGAGCTCCATGTGGGCCTCGATGGTCGAGACCCCCTGGACGCTGGTGGAGAACAGATAGTCGATGCCGTCCGCCTCGGCGATCGCCTGCTGCAACGGGGTGGTGATGAAGCTTTTGACCAGGCCGCTCCCGGCACCTGGGTAGCTGGTGGTGACCGTCACCACCGTGTCCCTGGTCTCCGGGTACTGGCGCACCTCGAGGCTGGTGATGGCGCGCAGGCCGATGACCAGGATCAGCAGACTGATCACGCTCGCCAGCACCGGGCGGCGGATGAAGATGTCGGTGAAGGTCATGGCCCGAGCGGCCCCTTCGCGCTCGGCACCAGCGAGTTGTCGACGGTTACCGGCTGCTCGTTGCGCAGTTTGACCTGACCCGCGATCACCACCCGGTCACCCGCGGCGAGCCCCTCGACGATCTCGACCCGGCCCTCGCGGGCGTCGCCCGTGGTTACCTGCCGGCGCTGCACCAGGGTCTGACCGTCCTTCTCCAAGACCAGGAAAACCGTGTCGCCGTAGGGGGCGAAGGTGATGGCCGTGCGCGGCAGGGTGAGCAGGCGCTCGCGCGCGGGAAGGATGGTCTCGACCTCGGCGAACATGCCGGGGCGAAGCAGCCCCTCGGCGTTGTCCAGTGTGGCGCGGACCTTGACCGTGCGGGTCTTCTCCTCCACGCCGGGGTTGATTGCGCTGATCGTGCTCGGGAACTCCCGTCCCGGATAGGCCGCTACCGTGACCACGGCCTGCTGGCCCACGTCGATCGCCGGCAGGTGCCGCTCGGGCAGGGCGTAGTCGGCATAAATGGGATCCAGGGCATTGAGCGGCACGATCTGCGAGCCCGGCGCCAGGTATTCCCCCAGGTCTGCGATGCGGATGCCGAGCCGGCCGTCGAAGGGTGCGGTGATGCGTTTCTTGGCGATGAGGGCCTGCTTGGCGGCAACCGCCGCCTCTGTGACATCGAGCTCGGCCTTGGCCTCGTCATAGTCCGACTGGGACGCGGAGCGGTCCTTGATCAGCTTGGCGAAGCGGCCGAGCTTGACCCGCGCCAGGTCGCGCTGGGCGAGCAGTCCCCCCAGGTCCGCCTGGTCGACGCTGTCGTCGAGCTGGATCAGCAGATCCCCCTTCGACACCTCTTGACCGGACTCGAAGTGAATCTCCCGCACCTGGCCCGACACCTCATTGGTGACGAAGATGCCCTGTGGCGCGACCAGGCTGCCAACGGCCGAGAGCCGCGGCTGCCAGTCCTCCTCGGTCACCTCGGCGGCCGCGACGACGGGCGGCGGGGGCGGACCGCCCATGGCCGCCTGCTGCTGCATCTGGTAGTGCTTCCAGCCGAAGATACCGCCGAGGATGGCGGCGAGAAGGAGCAGGACGAGGAGTGTACGGAGGAACATGCGTGCGAGTCCGTTGCGGGGGGCGAAGGGCACTGGATGGCCGGCATTGTACACGAGCTAGGACCCCCGAAATCGCGCCGAGTGCCTTGCTCGGGCCGATGGCGATGGCCCGGGTCTACTCGCTCCTGAGCTCGCGTACCCACATGGCGGTCGCGCCCGCGACGGCGCTCGGCATGACGATGAAATTCACCACAGGCACCATGGTCAGCCCCGCGGTCGCGGCGCCGAAGCCGAGACCCAGCAGTCGGCGCCGGCGCAGCCGCGAGCGCATTTCGCGCGCCTTGATCCCGTGGTTGCCCATGGGGTAGTCGGTATACTCCAGGGCGAACATCCAGGCACTGTAGAGAAACCAGAGTAGCGGCGCGGCAAGGTTGATGCCCGGGACCATGAACAGGATCAGGAACGGAATCGCCCACAGCAGGGCGTAGAGCAGCTTTCCCAGCTCGTCGATCAGGGTCGGCACGAGCCCGCGCAAGGCTTGCCTGAGACCTCCGCCCTCACTCAGCGGACGCCCGGTTAGGTGCAGCTCCACCTTCTCCGCCAGCAGCCCATTGAAAGGCGCGGCGATCAGGTTCGCGACCAGCGAGAAGCCGTAGAAGACCAGGATCAGGAGCGTGAGGACGAACAGGGGCCACAGCAACCACTCCAGCCACTGCAGCCAGCTCGGCACCTTGGACTGCATCCAGAGAGTGAAGGACTCGAACGCGGTGATGCCGTACCAGATGGCGGAGACGAATACCGCGACATTGATCAGCAGCGGCACGAGCACGAAGCGCCGCAGGCCAGGCGCCATGATCAGGCCCATGCCCTTGAGCACGTAGCGCGCGCCGGAGACGGGGTTGACTGCCATGGGAGCTGCCTCGCGTGGGTTGGTCGATTCAGCGCCGATTATACCGGTGCAAGTCCTTGCCCGGTCCGGCTCCGGCACGTTCTGCGGCATGGCCTGGTACTTGCCCATGACTGTTTCGCCCCTCATCTTCAAGCTTCAACAGCCGGCGAAACTGGAGAGGCGATGCAGCCCGCACTTGACCAACTGTCCGCACTGGCCGAACGGCCCGACGCCGGGATCGATTTGCCGCGGGCCGCGCTGCAGGTCAGCAGACTGGTGCGTCCCGAGCTCGACCCGCGGCGCTATCTCGGACGTCTGGATGCGCTCGCGGAGCAGGCCCGGGTCAGTGTCACCGCGAGCGGGCCGCTGGTGGAGCGGGTGGAGGCGCTGAACGCCTTCCTGTTCGAGAGGCTGGGTTTCTCGGGCAACCAGGACGATTTCTACGATCCCCGCAACAGCTTCCTGGACCAGGTCCTGGACCGCCGCATCGGTATCCCGATCACGCTGAGCCTGGTCTACACGGAGGTCGGGACGCGGGCCGGGCTCCCGCTGCAGGGCGTGGGATTTCCGGGGCATTTCCTGGTAAAGGCCGGTCAGGGGGGCGGCTCGCTGATGATCGACGTCTTCTCCGGCGGCAGGCTTCTGACCGAGTCGGACCTGAACGCCCGGCTGGATGCGATCTACGGGGCCGGCGCCTTGAGCGTCCGCGCCAGACCGTCGCTGCTGCGCGCGGCGACCCACCGCGAGATCCTGGTGCGCATGCTTCGCAACCTCAAGTCCATTTACCTGCGCCGTGAGGAGACGGCCCGGGTGCTGGACATGGTTTCCGCGATTCTGGCCCTGGTCCCCGACTTGCCCGATGAGCTGCGCGACAGGGGGCTGCTCTACCGCGATCTTGGCCACGTGCCGGCGGCGCTCGCGGACCTGCGCCGCTTCAGCACCCTGTCGGACAACGCGAAGGAGATCGCCGAGGTCGCCCGGGTGATCTCCGAGCTCGAGACCCGGCCGATGCGTCTGCACTGAGACACCGGCGGCCGCCCGGAGGCTCGACCGTCCCTGGTTTTCCTCTCCTGAGATCCCGCCTATAGTTGTGCAGGGGATGGGAATCCCTCGTACTCCAGGGTCTGATCCATGCTCCTCCTGCGCCAACTCCTGCTCGGCCGCCCTGTCGCCCCTCGCAGCACGGCGTGCACCCTGATTGCGGGGCTGCCGGCTTATCAGGTGGCCTTGTGGCCGGACGGTTGGGAGCTGCACCCCGACGGGGCGGTGACCATACGCGACACTCACGCCATGGCGGAGGCGCGGCGCTGGTACCGGCTGGCGGAGCGCAACCGCGCTCAGGACGACGCGCGGCGGGTGATGGCGATGCATCGCGTGTTCGTCCCCCGCGCAGTGGTGGATATGGCTGACCGGCGTTTTCCCTCGGAGCAGGTGGCCTCGGTGGCGCTGCAGATGGTGGCGGGGGACTGGATCCGTGATCGCCGGCGCCAGCTCCTGGCAGCGCCGGAGGGGGCCCTCGAAGCGCGGGCGCTGGGGTGGTCCGGTTCCCGCCATGACCCGAAGCTCCTGCCGGACCGTCTGCTGGCGTTGCTGGGCGACCTGATCCGCACTTGCGTGTCCGAGCGCCTGGTCCCCGACGCCGATTACCGCGTCGAAGTGGCCGCGAATGACGGATACGGCATCGTCGGCTACCGTTGCCGGGTGGCGGTGTCACTGGACCCGTATGCCTGCGGCCGGGTTGGAGACATATTGCGGACTGCCTTGGTTCCCTGGAACCGGGCCGTGGTCAGAGAGGATGCGCCAGTTTCATTGATCGGGCTCGAGGTGTCCTCGCGTCACGCGGGGCCACGGCGTCGTGCCTAGGGCCGCTTGGCCGGGAGTAGCAGATGCATCTCGTCATACTTTCGTTGGCGTCGATGATTGCCCTGGGTTCGGGCCAGGCGTCCGCTGAGCCGCGCGGCTCCGGGCGAGGCGATACGGCGCGGCATCCGCAGCACGAGGTCCAGGTCCCTGACCAGGATCAGGCTTATCCCCGGCATCAAGACTGGGACCGCGACCACACCCGCGCCGAGCGCTTGGACCCGGCGGTCCGCCAGTTCTGGTCGGAGCGCTGCGTGCGGCAGCGCCGCTTCGGCCTGCCCCATACGCGGGACTGCGATAATCCCGCCTATTCCGGCGGCGGCTATGGGTATCCCGTCATGCGTCCCTACGGCGGACATGGACCGCGTCCTGGTCCTCCGCACGGCGGTCCGATCATCATCGAGCGCGACGACCGCGGTTCGGCCTCGCCCCCGTTCCGCCCGGACGCCGGGAATCGGGCTGGTGGACGATGGTGACCACGAGTCGGCCGCCTCTCCCGGCTGTCGTGCCCGATCGCTCGTCTTCCCAGGCAAGAACGCGCCCCGTTCGTGGTAGATTGCGCCTCCCCCTGCTCTGCGGAGTTGCTTGATGTTGGAACGCTCGATCGAGAAAGTACTGTTCGCAAGCCGCTGGATCCTCGCCCCTGTCTACCTCGGCCTGTCCCTGGCACTGGTTGCCTTGGGGATCAAGTTCTTTCAGGAGGCCTTTCATGTGCTGAGTCACGTCTGGACCATGAAGGAAGCGGACATGGTGCTGACCATTCTCGCCATGATCGATCTGGTCCTGGTGGCCAGCCTGGTCCTGATGGTCATGTTCTCGGGCTACGAGAACTTCGTCTCCCGCATCGACATCGAGGAGGACACGGAGAAGCTCGGCTGGCTCGGGAAGCTCGACGCCGGCACCCTCAAGCTCAAGGTGGCCGCCTCGATCGTTGCCATCTCCTCGATCCACCTCCTGCGCGCATTCATGAACGCGCCCCAGATCCCCAACGACAAGCTGATGTGGTACGTCATCATTCATCTGACGTTCGTGATCTCGGCGGTAATGATGGGCGTGCTCGACAAGATGTCATTCGAGGCGCATCGGAAGGACCACGCGTGATCTGCCGACGCCTTGCCGCCCGCGGATGGCGGCAGCAGCGGCTTGACGGCGACAGGGAGCCCGCATAGTCTCGCGAGGTTCGGCCAACGAGCGAATCGGTCCGGGAAGGCCCGCGATTTCGCCGCGTCGGCATTGCGTACCCAACCCCGGAATGGCTGCCGCCTCACCCTGAATCCGTGTATTCGAAGTATTTCGGTCTCAAGGAGCCGAGTTTCTCCATCACCCCGGACCCGCAATACCTGTTCCTCAGCGAGCAGCACCGGGAGGCTTTGGCTCATCTGCTCTTCGGCGCGGGCGAGAGCGGCGGCTTCGTTCTCCTGAGCGGCGAGGTCGGCACCGGCAAGACCACCGTGTGCCGCGCCTTCCTGGAACAGCTGCCCGAGGACGTGGACGTCGCCCTGATCCTCAATCCGGCGATGACGGTCACGGAGCTGCTGCGCGCGGTGTGCGAGGAGTTCCGCATCAAGCTGGGCGAGGACGATCGCACCGTCAAGCGGTTGGTGGACCGGCTCAACAGCTACCTGCTGGAGGCGCACGCGCGGGGGCGGCGCTCGGTGGTGCTGATCGACGAGGCGCAGAATCTCAAGCCCAGGGTGCTAGAGCAGGTTCGGCTGCTGACCAACCTGGAGACGACCAAGCAGAAGCTCCTGCAGATCTTCCTCGTCGGCCAGCCCGAGCTGCGCACCCTGCTGCAGAGCGAGGGGCTGCGCCAGCTCAATCAGCGCATCACCGCCCGCTACCACCTGCGGCCCTTCTCAGCCCGCGAGACCGCCGACTACGTTCGGCACCGGCTGGCGGTGGCGGGTGTCGAGCGGCGCCTGTTCACCCGCGGTGCGCTGCGTCACATTCATCGCCTCTCCGCCGGCATCCCGCGCCTGATCAACATCCTCTGCGACCGCGCCTTGCTCGGGGCTTGCGTCACCCGCAGCGCGTTCGTCACGCGGCGCATCGTAGACAAGGCCGCGCACGAGGTGCGCGACGACGTGGCCTGGCCGCGTTACGTCCCCAGTGTCGGCAAGGCGTTGCTTGCCGCCGCGGTATTGCTCGCGTCGATCGCGGTCGGCTGGGCAACCCAGGCCTGGCTCTTCGGACAGGATTTGCCGCCTCTGCCGCCCATGATCGCCCGCTGGCTGCCGGAAGACATGAGGACCCCGGCGCTCGATCAGGTGGTGGAGGCAAAGGAAGCGGCAAGCCCGATTGCGGCGGCCACGGCCGCGGCTGTGGTCGCCACCGTCGAGGAGCCGAAGCTGCCCCCGGTAGACATCAGCACGCTGCTCCTGGACCGCGCCGCGGCCATGCGCGTGCTCCTTCGCCGTTGGGGTGTGGAGCTCGGCGACGTGGAGGGCACCGACCCCTGCGCGAAATTGACGACCTTCGGTCTGCGTTGCGAGCAAGGGGTGGGGGACTGGACCGAGCTGCGCGCCTGCGACCGGCCGGCGCTGCTGCTGATGTTCGACGAGAGCGGAGCGGAGAACTACCTGGCCCTCGGCGAGCTCCAAGGCGAGCAGGCCACGTTCGACGTTCTCGACGGGAGCCAGCAAGTCGCGCTGTCGCAGCTCGATCAGGTGTGGGAAGGGGACTACCTGCTCGTCTGGCAGCCGCCACCGATGGGCAGCGGCGTAATCGGCCACAGCGCCTCGCGGGAAGCCGTGCGCTGGCTGCGCAAGCTGCTGTCCCAGGTTCCCGGGTTGGGGGTCAACGACAGCGGCTCCGGGGTCTTCGATCGGGGTCTGGAGGATGCAGTGCGCCGTTTCCAGGAGCAACAGGGAATCGCCGTCGATGGTATCGCCGGTTCTCGTACCTTGATACGACTGCACAACGCCGTTGCCATGCCCGGCATACCCCGCTTGACCGCGGAGCCCTGAACGCCATGTCCTACATCCTCGAAGCGCTGAAGAAGTCACAACACGAGCGGGAGCTGGGCCAGGTACCGACGCTCGAGAAGGCCCCTTTCGCGACAGAGTCGGGGCGCGGGCGCCCGGGTCCCTGGCTGATGGCCGCCGTGGGCCTGGCGATGCTGGCGGTGCTGATCGCCCTGTACGCCGCGCTTCGCGCCGGGCCATCCGGGCCGGCTTCCACGGAGCAGGCAGCCGCGCCGCCGGAGTCGGCCACAGGTGTCGCGAGTGCGCCGGCGGCCGTCGCTCCGGCGCAGATTGCCGCCCCGGCGACGGAGGTAGTTCCTGCCGTGGCTGAGCCGGCGAGTGGGCCGGCCGTCTCCGCTGCGCCGGTCCCTGACGCCGAGCCTGCGGAAGAGCCGGAACCACAGACGCCTCCGCCTGCGCAGCCCAGCCGCAAGCGTGACAGGGGCGTCCCGTCGCGGCCGGCGATCAGCCAGATCCCGGAGGATTTGCGCCAGGATGTCGAGGCCTTCAAGGAGGAGCTGCGTCGGGAACTGTCCGGATCCAAGGACAAGCAGAAGGCGCGCGCGACGGCGAAGGCGAGCGAACCCGAGGTACCGCCGCAGGAGCTTCGCCTGCCGCCGGATGTTCGGAAACGCCTGCCCCAGTTCCTCATGAGCGCCCACGTCTACGACAAGACGCCGGCGAAGCGTTTCGTGCTCATCAACAACTTGAAGACGCGGGAGGGGGAAACCGCGCGCGAGGGCATCAAGGTGGAAGAGATCCTGCCCGATGGTGCGGTGTTGAGCTATACCGGACACCGCTTCTTCCAGGCTCGCTGAGCAGACGCTGACGATCGGCCATCCTGGCCAGGATCGACAGGTCACCCAAGACGAGCGGTTCTTGGATGGCTTCACGTTCAATCGCTTGCGCGCCAGAGAATCGCGCCACATCCATGTGTCGCGGAAAGCGCTGAAGTGACCGGCGTTTTCCGAGCGGGCTGCGGGTGGTCTCAGTCCGCGGCAGCACGCTGATGCTGCCGGATCAGGCCGATGCCGCCGACGGAGAAGCGCCACACATGGTCCACCAGCTCATCGAGACGGTCCTCCACCGGGCCGCGGTCGGGATGCAGCCGCGAAATAATGGGCCCGGCGTGGTAGTAGTACAGGATCTGGCCGACGATGCTCGCGGCACAGTCGATGACCCGTTCCGAGCCGGGAGCCTCGCCGAGCAGGGAGCCGACGATGGCGTACAGCTCCTCGGCGTCGCGGCGCATGTGGTCGGCGACGATGCCGTCCAGGACCTCTGTTGGGCGGGCCATTTCGGCCAGATAGATGGCCGCGAGCTGGGTGCAGCGGGCGGCGTCGCCGTCGCAGTAAAAGATCTCCTCGAACAAGGCGCGTATGTAGACCTTCAGGCGTTCCGCGGGCGGGGTCTTGGCTGACGGAAATTCGCCGCGGCGCTGGCGCAGGAGGGCGAACAGGGTGTCGAAGATGGCGGAGTAGAGTCGCTGCTTGTCGCCGAAGTGGTAGTGGACGGCGGCCACGTTGGCATGAGCGCGGCGGCAGATCTCGCGGATGGTAGCGGCCTCGAAGCCCGACTCGGCGAACACCTCCATCGCCGCCCTGAGCAAGCGCTCTCTCGTATCTGTCCGGGCGGGAGCGGTCACGAGTCGAACATTGGCCGTTCAGCGAAACCAATCCCAAGATTAGAACAAATGTTTGAGCTTGTCGTCCGGCGGATGGGGTGTCATGGGCAGGGGTTATTCCTGATTCGGGCGCTCGGGATGGTGTAAAATCCGCCGGTGCGCCGACCTGTCCGGATGTGACGTTTCCGAACCACGGATTCTCCTTTCTGCCTATCGCCGCTTCGGTCCGCTGCGCGTGACGTCAGCTCAGCGGCTCGCGTTGCGCGAGGTTCAGCCGGATCGGGAAACCGGGCAAGGCGGCAAGTTGTCTGATCGCGATCGGCTGCGCGTCTCAGCCTGAAGGAAGCTGCATGGAGCCCAGTGTGGAAACAGGCACCGACCCGCGGGTGACAATCCCCCCCGACCTGGAACCGGAGGGCGGGGATGCCGCGCCCGCGGAAGAGGGGCCGAGGCGCAGGCATCCGGTCTTGCGTCGGATCGGCCTGATGATCGCATCACTGTTCGCGGTCGCCCTCAACGGCCTAGCCGTCGGGCTGATCGGGGCAGGGGCCTTCGTCTCCGTGACGCTGCAGGATCTGCCGCGGACGGATGCGCTCCGCGAGGTGCAACTGCAGGAGCCGCTGCGGGTCTACAGCGCCGAGGGCCTGCTGATGGCCGAGTTCGGCGTGCAGCGCCGCAGTCCGGTCTCCTTCAACCAGGTCCCGCCTCAGCTGCTCAACGCCTTCCTGGCGACCGAGGACAGCCGATTCTTCGAGCACGAGGGCGTCGATCTGATGGGTATCGGGCGCGCCGCCGTCAACTATGTGAAGACCGGGGACCGCTCGCAGGGGGGAAGCACCATCACCATGCAGGTGGCGCGAAACTTCTTCCTTTCTCGCGAGAAGACCTTCCAGCGCAAGTTCGCCGAGCTACTGCTCTCCCTGCACATCGAGCGCAACCTGACCAAGGAGGAGATCCTCGAGCTCTATCTCAACAAGATCTTCTTCGGCCACCGCGCCTATGGCATCTCCGCCGCGGCGTCCCTGTACTACAACAAGTCGCTCCACCAGCTCAGCCTGCCGGAGATGGCCATGCTCGCTGGCATCCCCAAGGCGCCGTCGAGCAACAATCCGGTGTCCAACCCAGACCGCGCCTTGGCCCGCCGTAACTATATCCTCGGGCGGATGCGGGATCTTGGCTACATTTCCGGCGAAGAGCTCGAGGCCGCGGTCGCGGAAACCGACAAGGCACGGTTGCACCGCAACGAGGCGGAACTGGAGTCGGGCTACGTGGCCGAGATGGTGCGCCGGGAGATGGTCGACCGCTTCGGCGAGGAGGCCTATGGCGCTGGTTACCGGGTGACGACGACGGTGGAGGGCTGGCTCCAGACCGCGGCGCAGGACTCGGTGCGCCGGGCGCTGCTGGAGTACGACCGCAGGCATGGATACCGGGGACCGGAGGCGCGGTATCAGCTCCGGTCGCCGAGCGACGCCGATCTCGACGCCGTGCTGCGTGAAGTTAAGGTGTTGCCGCTGCTGACGGCCGGGGTGGTGGTGCGCGCGGATCGCGAGAAGGCCGAGGTATACATCGGCAGCGGCAAGCGGGTGAGCCTCGGGCTGAAGCAGGTGAAGTGGGCGCAGCCCTTCAAGAACGAGAACTGGCGGGGCAGCGCCCCGCGCAAGGTGACCGACGCGGTGGCGGTGGGTGACCTCATCCGCCTGATTCAAAACGCCGACGGCGATTGGGAGCTCTCCCAGCCCGCGTCGGTGGCGGGAGCCCTGGTCGCGATGTCGCCGCTCGACGGGGCGGTGCGCGCCCTGGTCGGCGGCTACCACTTCGCCGACAGCAAGTTCAACCGTGCGGTCGATGCGCGCCGCCAGCCCGGCTCCAGCTTCAAGCCGTTCGTCTACGCGGCCGCCTTGGACAAGGGCTGGACCCCCGCGAGCCTGATCAAGGATGAGCCCATCTCCATCCGCCTCAACAACCGCGAGATGTGGGAGCCCGACAACTTCGACCACAAGACCATGGGGCCTATCCGGCTGCGCCTGGCCCTGACCAAGTCGCGCAACCTGGCCTCGATCTACCTCCTGCAGCGGGTGGGATTGGATGACGCCCGGAGTTTCATCGGGCGCTTCGGTTTCGATCTCAAGGATCTCCCGCTCGGGCTGTCCATGGCACTCGGAACGGCGGAGGCATCGCCGCTGCAGATGGCGGGGGCCTACTCGGTATTCGCTAACGGCGGCTTCCGCGTTCATCCCTACTTCATCAGCCGGGTGGAAGACGGCCACGGCAGACTGGTTTACCAGGCCAACCCTCCGCGCGCGTGCGACGATTGCTGGTTCCGCTATGAGGATGCGCCAGCCCAGACGGCCGCGCTCAGGGCGGAGGGGGATGCCCAGGCAGAGCGGGTACTGGAGCCCCGTCTCACCTTCCAGATGAACTCGATGATGCAGGATGTCATCAAGTTCGGCACCGGTCGCAAGGCCCTGGAGCTCGAACGCGAGGACATCGCCGGCAAGACCGGCACCACCAACGACGTGCGCGACTCCTGGTTCTGTGGCTACCAGAAGGACCTGGTGACCATCGCCTGGATGGGCTTTGATGATTTCGCCCCTCTCGGCAAGGGGGAGACCGGTGGTCAAGCCGGTCTCGGCATGTGGGTGGATTTCATGCGGCAGGCGCTGAAGGACAGGCCGCGTGCCATGCTCGACGTCCCCCCCGGCATGGTGGAGGTGCGCATCGACAAGACCCGGGGCACACCCACCCAATCAACCGGTGATAACACGATGGTGGAGTGGATCAGGGAGGAATACGAGCTGATGATCCTGGGGCCGGAACCCGTGCGTTATGCCAGCGATCGGCAGGCCCCGACCGGCGCCAGCGCGCCGCGGGTCATGGACGAGCTGTTCTGAGGCCGGACTTCGAGGGGCTGGTCGCAGCGGGTTTTGCGCGCTGAAGCCGAGACCTCGCCCTCGTCATCGCCTTCCGGCAGCCGTCCTGATCTCCGGCACCCACACCACCCACGGGGCCGCCGGGATCCTGGCGGTGTCGCGTCAACTCATTTCGTCCGGGACCAGCAGCGCCTCCGGCGGCGGTCTAGGGAGTTCTTACGCTCGAATCCGGCCGGGGCCTGAGTGCTGTCAGGATGGGCCTGAAGGGACGACGGCCGTGCCGCCGCCAGCATCTGGCGCGGTATCAGCGAACGTTCGGGCCAGTGATGGGCACGAAGCGCACTGGCAGCACATCGCGGCGCTTGAGGGTGCCCGTCGCCGTCTTCTCCATCACGACCAGTTGCTGCGTCCGACCCGGTGCGCCCACTGGCATGACCAGACGCCCGCCGATGGCCAGCTGATCCACCAGGGGTTGGGGCACGTGGTCGCCGGCGGCGGTGATCAAGATGCCCGCGAAGGGCGCCGCCTCGGGCCAGCCGAGGTACCCGTCACCCGCCTTCACCTTGACGCTTTGATAGCCGAGGCGATCCAGGGTATCGCGGGCCTGCTGCGCGAGTTCGGGTACGATCTCCACCGTGTAGACCTCTAGCCCCATCTCGGCGAGCACGGCGGCCTGGTAACCCGATCCCGTGCCCAGCTCGTATACGCGGTCGCCCGATTCGGCGCCGAGCAGGTGGCTCATGATGGCGACGATGTAGGGTTGGGAAATCGTCTGGCCGCCGCCGATGGGCAACGGATGGTTGCGGTAGGCCTCGGACCGCAGGGCGGATGGGACGAATTCGTGGCGCGGGACGGCTCCAATCGCGGCGATCACCGCGGGATCGAGCTGGTCGGTCCCAAGCTCGTCTCGGGTCTGCGCCACCTGACGCTCGATTTCCCGTACCAGGGCCTCGCGGCGGGAATCGTAAAGATCCTGGTCGGCGCAGGCGCAAAGCGCGAGCAGCAGTCCCAACGCCACCGCGAGGATGCGAAGCGCGGTGGCGGTCATGAAGCGCCGATCGGGCGAGTGACGTGAGGAACGCATGGGGTTGCCGATGACCGCCTGCTCTCGAACCTGAGTATAACACCCGGTCCGCAGTGCCAAGTCCGGGGGCGTCGCGGACCATGCCCCTCGCAAAATCCTGCGGCCGAGCGCGAGCCTGGATCGCCGGAAGCCGTCGTAGGCCTTATTGGGGCCGACGGCGGTGCTATGATTGGCTGGTCGGCGGCGAGAACGCCGCGGCCCTGCTCAACCGTTTCCGTTGCCTGCTTTGTGGCGGTCCCAGTGTCCTCTCTCAGTGTCCCGCGCCTGCTGCTGCTCTTTGTTGTGCTCGCCCAGTCCCCCGCGGCGGCGGGCGCCGGTCTTCCTTGGGTCACCCAGGCCCGAGACGGCACCCCGCGACTGCAGCTCTATTTCTTCTGGTCTCAGCGTTGCCCGCACTGCCTAGAGGCACTTCCATTCGTGAAGACTCTGGCGTCGGAGCATCCCTGGATCGAGCTCCATTCCCATGAGCTGAACGCCAGCCGGGATAATCTGGAGCTTTTCGTGAAGATGGCTAAGTCCCTTGGGCAGGAGGCACGCTCGGTGCCGGCCTTCTTTCTGTGCGGTCAGATGCTCACGGGCTTCGACGGAGCGGAGGGAACGGGGCGGGAGATCTTGTCCCTGGCGGAGCGCTGCCGCCGTCAGGGGCTCGCGGCGGACCCGGGCGCGGGACTGGCGATGGCGGATGAAGGTGCATCCGTCCGCCTTCCGTTGCTCGGGGAGGTGGATGCGCAACGACGCTCGCTGCCGCTTCTGACTGTCGTCATCGCGGGACTGGACGCCTTCAATCCCTGCGCCTTCTTCGTCCTGCTCTTTCTGCTGAGCCTCATGGTGCATGCCCGCAGCCGGCGCCGGATGCTGTTGGTCGGCGGCACCTTTGTGCTCTTCTCGGGGCTTGTCTATTTTCTCTTCATGGCCGCCTGGCTGAACCTGTTTCTGGTGATCGGCGGTGCGCCTGTCGTGACCCTGGTCGCGGGCCTGGTGGCGGTCATCATCGGTTTGCTCAACACGAAGGACTACTTCTACTTCCAGCAGGGGCCGAGCCTTGCCATTCCCGAGACCGCCAAACCCGGTCTCTATCGGCGCATGCGTGGTCTGATCGGTGCCGACAGCCTGGGGACCATGCTGCTGGGAACGGTCGCGCTCGCCCTTGCCGCCAATAGCTACGAGCTCTTGTGCACCGCCGGCTTCCCCATGGTCTTCACGCGTCTGCTCACGCTCCGCCAACTCGATGGGCTGGAGTACTACGGCTATCTGGTACTCTACAATCTGGTCTATGTCCTGCCACTGCTGGCGATCGTGATCCTGTTCACCTACACGCTGGGGGCGCGCAAGCTCAGCCAGCGACAAGGCCGCGTCCTGAAGCTTCTCTCCGGGCTCATGATGCTGGGGCTCGGGTTGGTCATGCTGCTCGCTCCTGGTCTGCTCGACCGCCTGTGGGTGGGGGCCGTGCTGCTCGCGTCGGCGGCGGCGATCACCCTGGTGGTGGCGGCACTCGACAAGGGACGCGCGCGATTCTCTGGCGGGAGCGATGCAGCCTGATGTGGGGCGGCGCAGGCCCGCGAGTCCAAGAGGCGCATTGCCGCAACGCAGCGCTGCGACAGCGGCGCTTCCCGCGGCCCACGGAGGTGCTGATTCTGGCCAGGATGGTCAGCGCCTGAAGAGATCCTCGGCCGCCTTGCGAAGCGCATCTTCCGGTTTGCCCGCGCCCGCGCTCAACGGGCGGTCCGCCGGATCGAACAGCTCACAGAAATTGGCGCGCTCCTTCTCTAGCACCCTTTCGACCATGGGCTCCAGGCACTCGTTGGGTCGCCCGGGTGCATAGTGACGGCAGTTCCGACAGGCGCGGGTCGACTTGCCGCAGCCGGGACAGGTCGCCTCGCGACCGTAATCCGCCGCGGTCAGACCGCGCGCGCAGTGCCAGCAGTGCCCACGTATGTCCTCTGTCATCGCCCTAGCCTCGTCCGCCCGAGAAACCTGCCGCAGAGTCTAGCAGCAAGGATCGGCGACGGCGCTGCACGGCGCGCGCGTCCCGCGCCTCCTCAGTGCATGAGCACGACGATGCGAATTCGTCGGTTGGGCAGTGCTCGCGCGCGCAGGCCCTCGACGCGGGCGCTCACGCGTCGCTCGCGCTCCAGCAGGCGGGCGACCAGGAAGTTCTCGCCCCGCGGAAGGTAGCCGAGCTTGCGACCCCTCCAACAGATGGCGACGGCGTCGGGGTCGTGCGGATTTCCGGCGTCGCGCTCGAGGGTCAGGAACGCGTCTTTACGCAGCGCGGGCCAGACATCGCCCGCCTGATGGTGGCGGAATCCGGCGAGGTTGCTGCGCTGGAGCAGGATGCGGCGTCCCAGCCCGTCATCCGCGGGCGAGCCGGTCCTTTGTTCCATCGTCTCTCGTTTCATCGCGGTCGCTCCTCGTCCTGGCATCTCGGTTGGATGTCTTGTAACACCCAGGGTGGCTCATTTCGTGACCCTCTGCTTGCGCGTCTCTATCCCGGGTTTGGAGCGCCGCGGGCGCCAACCCCTGTAGGTCCTTTTCATGGGCGCGGTTCGCGATGCGCGCCATGGGTATGTGATAATCACCCGCTCGACCCTGCGGCCACACGGCCCTGCGCGAGTGTGCCGCCGCAAAAACCAACCACTCATCATCGGGGAATCCCAATGCGACAGCGTATGAAGATCACGCTGGCCGTGGCCTTTTGGACGCTGCTGGCACTTTTTGTCTCCGTTTCCTTCGCTTCCGAGGAGGGTAAGCAAGATCCACCCCAGGCGGTGACGACGGCGGACCCGGACATCCCCGCCGACGAGCTCGCCCTCCTGCTCAAGCCCTTGACCAAGGACGAACTCCTGGTCGAGGCCGAAGGCTGGCAGGGGCTACTCAAGGAGCAGGCCGAGGAGATCGCGCGGGCGGAGATCGCAGTCAAGCGCCAGAACAGAGAGATCGAGAAGACGCAGGAGATCCAGGACAAGGCGCAGGAGGCCAAGGAGCAGCTTGCGGAGGTCAAGGAAAAGGCCGCAGAGGCGAAGGCCTCGGGAGACCTTGTGGCGGTTAAGGAGACGGAAGCCGCTGCCGAAAAGGCCCGGGAGAAGGTAGATGAGGTCGGTAAGACCGTCGCCGAGGCGGCCGATGCGGCGCAGAAGACGGCCGAGGTTGAGTCGGATCTGGCGCCGGAGACGCGACAGGGCCTCGACGGCACCGCCGATGCGGCAGACGAGGCCGAAGAAGCCCTTGACCGGCTGCAACAGGCCGTCGAGGACGTTGATCCGGAAAGCCGGGAGTCGCTGACTGAGACCGTTGCGGACGCGAAAGCGGCCACGCGCCAAGCGCAGCAGGCCACCGATGAGGTTGGCGCCTTGGCTCGCGCGGCGGAGGAGAGCGCGCAAAGGGAGCGGGCCGTCGACACGGCTGCCGGAGCCATGGAGCAAGCCAAGGAGGCCAAGAAGGAGCAAAAGGTAGAGTTGCTGGAGAACGTCAACCGCCTGCGTGAGGAGCGGACCGTGCTGATAGACCAGCTCAAGGCCGTGCTCGACGAGTTGGAGACCAAAACCGACAAGGATGACGCGGACACCCTGGCCAGGATCAAGGACCACCGGCTATACATCAGCTCGGTGCAGGGTATTCAGCTCGACGTCAAGGACACCACCTCCGCCTGGGTCGCCATCAAGGGTTGGCTGACCTCCGAGGAGGGCGGGCTTCGGTGGGCGATGAACTTTGGCCTGTTTCTCGGCATCCTCGTCGCCGCCTGGGTGCTTTCCAGGATCCTGAGCCGCGCGGTGCACCGCGGCTTGCAGATGTCCGGCAGGGTCTCCCGCCTGCTCGAGGAGTTTCTCGCCGGCGCGGTGCGCTGGGTGGTGATGATCGTCGGCGTCATCATGGCCCTCGCCGCACTGGAGGTGAGCATCGGCCCCCTGCTGGCGGTCGTCGGTGCCGCGGGCTTCGTCATCGCCTTTGCCCTGCAAGACTCGCTGAGCAACTTCGCCAGCGGCTTGATGATCCTGTTCTTCCGTCCCTTCGATGTGGGAGACGTGGTGGACGCCGGTGGCGTTTCCGGCAAGGTGACCTCGATGAACCTGGTCTCCACCAGCATCAAGACCTTCGACAACAAGGACATGGTGGTGCCCAACAACAAGATCTGGAACGATGTCATCACCAACGCCACCGGCGTGGACACGCGCCGCGTCGACATGGAGTTCGGCATCGGCTACGACGACGACATCGACCAGGCCCAGGCCATCCTGGAGGAGATCGTCGCCGCCCACCCCAAGGCCCTCAAGGACCCGGAGCCCACCATTCGCATGAACACACTGGCGGATTCCTCGGTCAACTTCATCTGCCGCCCCTGGGCCAGGACCGCCGATTACTGGGACGTCTACTGGGACGTCACCAAGGCGGTCAAGCAGCGCTTCGACGCCGCGGGGATCGGCATCCCCTTCCCGCAGCGCGACGTGCATCTCTACATCGAGGACCCGGCCGGCAAGGAGAAACTGGCGGGACTGGGCAAGGGCGCGCGGGGTTCCGGCGGGGCCAACCCGCAACCCGACGAGCTCGATCGGGACGAGGAAGGTCCTCCGGCGAGCTGAGGCCAGCGGGAGCCGCCTGTTGCGGCTCGCGTATGAGACGCTGATGATTGGCCATCCGGTCAACAATCAGCACGCCACCCAAGAAACGCGGTTCTCGGGTGGCTTCGTTTTCGAACGCTTACGCGCCTGAAAATGGCGTCACATCCCTGCGCCTTGGCAAGCGCTGAATTGATCGGCGTTTGCGCGGGACTACGTCAGCATCCCGACCACTGCCCCCGTCATCAGGGTGGCCAGTGTACCGGCGAGAATGGACTTCATGCCGAGGGCGACGATCTCGCCGCGCCGCTCCGGGGCCATTGCCCCGAGTCCCCCGATCATGATGCCCAGGCTCCCCAGGTTGGCGAAGCCGCACAGGGCATAGGTCATGATCAGCTGACTTCGGTCGCTCAAGACGCCTTGCGGCAATCGAGCGAGATCCAGGTAGGCGATGAGCTCGTTGAGGACGGTCTTCACCCCCATCAGCGCCCCAGCGGTCTGGGCCTCGGCCCAGGGAATGCCGATGAGCCAGACAACCGGCGCCATCACCCAGCCGAGGATGCGTTGCAGCGTCAGCGGCGCACCCGCGGCGTCCGGCAGGAGCCCGAGCGCTTGATTGGCGATGGTGACCAGGGCGACCAGCACTACCAGCATGGCGATAATGTTGAGGAACAGCGGGATGGCGTCGAGGGTGCCGCGGGTCAGCGCGTCCATGGCGCTCGCGGAGTCCTGGCGGGGCAGGGCTTGCTCGCCTGAAAGCTCGTTCTCGCCGTGCGGCACGAGGATGCCGGCGATCATCAGCGCGGCCGGGGCGGATATGAGCGACGCGGTCAGGATATGCCCCAGGGCGTCTGCGACCACGCCTTCCAGAATGCTCGCGTAGAGCACCATGACAGTGCCGGCGACGGTCGCCATGCCGCAGGTCATGAGTCCGAAGAGGGCGCTGCGCGACATGGCCTTGAGATAGGGCCGGATCAGCAGCGGCGCCTCGGTCATGCCGACGAAGATGTTGGCCGCGGCGCCAAGCCCGAGCGCCCCGCCGATGCCGAGGGTCTTGCGCAGCACCCAGGCGAAACCCCGCACCAGCGCAGGCAGGATGCGCCAGTGGAAAAGGAGCGCCGACAGGGCGCTGATCACCAGCAGCAGTGGTAGCGCCTGGAAGGCGAGGACGAACGCGTTCTGCGGATAGACGGTCTCGAAAGGGGTGTCCCCGCCGCCCAGGTAGCCGAAGACGAAGCCGGTACCCGCACGCGTCGCCGCCTGCAGGGCCAGCACCAGATCGTTCAGGGCGAGAAACAGCTGTTTCGCCGGGGGAAGCTTGAGCAGCATCAGGGCCAGCAGCAGCTGGATCGCCAGGCCGGCCAGAACCAGCCGGGGCCGAACGGAGTGGCGATTCTCGCTCAGGAGCCAGGCCAGACCCACCAGCGATGCCAGCCCAAGACCGCCGTGGAGGATGTTCCCGAGTTGTCCGGTCATGGTGCGCGCCCCTGGAATCTCAGCAACGGCAGTGCGGCCTGCGCCCGCGCCGCGCGGCGGCAAGGGCGTCCTGGCTGACGAACCGGTGCGCGAGGAAGCGCTGCAGCTCGGAAGCCAATCGGTGTTCCGCAACGCCGGCGGAGCGGCAGCGGACTTGTCGCGCCCCATGGATCCCGTGTGGCCTCATCCCCGCGGGCTTGAGGGGCGACATCCGGGTCAGCGCTCGATCTCGGTCGAGAGCGCCTCGTTTCTCAGGGTTATGGCCAGCTGCTCCAGCCGATCTGCGGCGTCGTGGGAGCTGGTGGAGATCGCCTCTCGGACCAGAAGCTCGAGGCGCTCGAGGTCCGCTTCCCCCAGATTAGCCGCCGCCACGGGATCGAGCTCTGCCACAAACGCCGCCACCACCTCTTGCGCAAGCTCCTGGCCCAAAGTCGACATCGCGCATCTACCTCGCACTTGTTACAGTCACCGATAGCCTTCTCGCATCGCCTGCCCCAGCGCCGCCATCCTAAACTCCCGACACTTTTCCGTCACCGTGGCCGGAGCGCGACGAAGACGACGCTGGCGAAGCGATGACAAACACGGCGCCGATATACTAAGGTGACGAGCGGAACGGAATTGCCAAGCCGAGCCTTGTCTATCCGCGTAGAAATGGTTCTTCGATCGCGCGGCTTGCGACCATTGCGAGAAGGTGACCAGTGTGAACGAGTGGCTTCTGAGTCACTGGAGGAGTGTCCCGTGGAGTTCAGTTTAGAGAAAGACGGCGGTAACGTCTCGTACGTGCTCTCGCAGATCCTCAACACCTGCATTACAGGCATAACACTGTCCGACCCCTACCAGCCGGATCATCCCCTCATCTACGCCAACGAGGCCTTCGAGCTGATGACCGGCTACACCCGGGAGGAGATCATTGGCCACAATTGCCGCTTCCTCCAGGGCGACGACCGAGATCAACCGGAGATCGATCGGATACGCGAGGCCCTGCGGGAGCGCAAGTCGGTAACGGTCACGCTGCGCAATTACCGCAAGGATGGAAGCCTCTTCTACAACCAGTTATCCATTCGTCCTATCTACGACGAGCAGGGTCGGTTGATCTACTTCCTCGGATCCCAGTATGACATTACGGAGATCAGGCACGCGGAAGAGGAGTTGCGCCGGATGTACGCGATGGTAGCCGAGAAGGACTGAGCGAGGAACGCCGTCGGCGCCGCTTGCGCGCGAAGAGCGGATGGATGCATCGAGCTGCAATGCCTGCCTGCCCGATCAGGAAGGACAGTGGATCCTCAGGGTTGCGCCAACTCGGGTCGACACGGTCCTTGCGCACCCGAGCAGGTTTTCACACCACGCCGCTTCGCACGGATTTTGGGAGCGATCGTACTTCGCTCCGTCCGCGTTACGATCTCCGCGGCCCTCTCCGGGAGCCGATGCGATCGGCGCCTCAATGCCGGGTTGCCGGCGCCTCCAGCGGCGGATGCAGCGCGAAGAGCTTGAGGGCGTCGATGCGGTCGAGGCGGTAGCAGCGGTTGCAGAACTCGCAGTCGACCTCGACCGCGCCGTGCTCCTCAAGGATGGATTCCACCTCCGCCCGACCCATCGCCCGCAGGGTGTGCTCAATGCGCTGCTGCGAACAGCCGCAGCGGAAGGCCACGGGCTCTGACTCGAACAGGCGCACGGTTTCCTCGTTGAACAACCGGTAGAGGAGTTCGGTGGCTGGCAAAGCGACCAACTCTCTCTCGGTCAGCGTCCGCGCCAGCAGCCCGATGCGTTCCCAGTCCTCGTCGGACCCATGTTCCCCCGGCAGGCGCTGCAGCAGCATTCC
Organism: uncultured Chromatiaceae bacterium; assembly: GCA_964395315.1. Classification (GTDB taxonomy): domain Bacteria; phylum Pseudomonadota; class Gammaproteobacteria; order Chromatiales; family Chromatiaceae; genus CAVORB01. The sequence goes on from CAYNBI010000018.1 coordinate 24,676, forward strand.
GGCCGCGCGCTGCTCGGTGGACGTCAGCCAGAGCCGCGTGGCGAGCTGCTCCGAGGCGCCGAAATAGGTCTCCAGCGCGGCCGAGAGGCTCGGCCCCTGCAGCGGAACGATGCCCTGGTAGCGCTCGCCCCGCAGGGGCTGAACGGTGAGCACCAGTCGGCCCTCGCCGAATGTCCGGGACAAGGTCCCGGCGGGAACCGGCCCTTCCCAGCGGGCCAGGCCGCGTACCGTGCGCCGATGCGTGGCCTGGGCCACCAGGGTGCGCAGGGGGCCGCGGCCCTGCAACTGCAGGATCAGTGAGCCCTCGAACTTGATGGTGCAAGACAGGAGCGCGACCGCGGCGAGTGCCTCGCCGAGCTGACGGCGCACCTCGTCCGGATACGGGTGCGTCTTCAGGATCGCGCGCCAGGAGGCGTCGAGGTAGACCAGCTCGCCGCGCACGCCCGCGCGCTCGAACAGGAAACGGTGGAGGCTGTCGTGGTCGGGCATCTAGGGTCATTCTCGCCTGGCGCGGGGCGCCTATTCTGCGGCAAAGGCACGCCGGGCGCACCTCGATCCCGCGGTGGCTCTCGATTGCGGATGGGCACGCCGACCCTAGCGGACGGAGCGATAGACCGCGCGCCGGCTGCGCTTGCTCAGCACGATCTGCCACAGCTGGCCCTGGCGCGAGCGGAAATAACCGGCGCAGGCGTTGAGGTAGTACTTGAACATGCGGTAGAAGCGCGCGTCGTAGCTGTCCGCAAGCCCGGGCCAGGCGGCGTCGAAGTTGTGCCACCAGGCCATCAGGGTGCGGTCGTAGTCCTGCCCGAAATTGTGCCAGTCCTCGAGGATGAACTCGGGCTCGATGGCGCGCGCGATCTGCCGCGCGGAGGGGATCTTGCCGTTGGGGAAGATGTACTTGTCGATCCAGGCGTCGGTGGTGTGAATGGTGTCGTAGTTGCCGATGGAATGGAGCAGAAACAGTCCATGGTCCGTCATCACCCGGTCCACGGCGCCAAAGTAGGCGGTGTAGTTCTTCGGCCCAACGTGCTCGAACATGCCCACCGACACCACCTTATCGAAGCGCCCGGCGAGCTCGCGATAGTCCATGAGCTCGATGGTCACCGGCAGACCGGCACAGTGCTCCCGCGCCAGCTTCTGCTGCTCGCGCGAGACGGTGATCCCCGTCACCTCCACCCCATGTCGCTCCGCCGCGTACCTGGCCAGGCCCCCCCAGCCGCAGCCGATATCGAGCAACCTCTCGCCGGGCGCGAGCTCCAACTTGTCGCAGATCAGCCGCAGCTTGGCGATCTGCGCGTCGTCCAGGTTCTCCGCCTCCTTCCAATAGCCGCAGCTGTAGCTCATGGTAGGGTCGAGCATGGCGGTGTAGACATCGTTGCCGATGTCGTAATGGCGCTCACCCACCTGGAATGCCCGTCTGCGCGACTGCCGGTTGATGAGCACGCTCCTGAGAAAGAGACCCAGAAACTGGAGCTTGGCCACCCGGGTGATCCGCCGCTCCAACTGGGCGTCGAGGATCTTGGTGAAAGTCACGTCCAGCTGGTCGCTCTCCCACGCGCCGTCCATGTAGGACTCGCCGAAGCCGAGGGATCCCTGGCGCAACACCCGGTCGAACAGATCGGCATTCCGCACCTGAATGTCCCAGGGCCGGTCGCCGTTGAAGCGGACGTCCGCCAGCTCCAGCAGCTGGACAAGCGCCCGCGGTGCCTCCAGATCGCTTGCGGCGGGGCCTTGCCCCGCCCTCATCGCCGTATCGTTCGCCGTCGTCATGCGCGCGTGCCCGGTCTGCGATGGGTGCATTGGTCCGTCTCTCCAGGGCACGCCGATCAATTCAGCGCTTCCCGCGGGACTCGGGATGAACTGCCATTCTCAAGCGGGTAAGCGTTTGAAAATGAAGCCATCCACGAACTGCCCTTCTCGGGTGGTGTGCTGATTTTGGCCGGGATGGCCAATAATCTGCGGTCCCCTAAGTTCAATCCTACCCACTGATTCCGCGGAGGCAAGAGTCAGCGGGAAAGGAGGTCGATCGGCGGCGGGTCTGGCCCCCCTTGGATCGACCGCCGCTGCCACAGGCTCACCCAAGGTATTCCAAACATCCCTTGAGGCTCGAGAGCTTCGGGAAATCCGTCTCCGGGATGCGACGATCGAGCCTTTTCTCCAGCGCGAGCACGAAGTTGAGGAAGTCCACCGAGTCGATCTCGAATTGGTCGCGGAAGGCGACGTCCGAGACCAGGGCGCCCGGGTCCACGTCCGGGGCGACGGCGGTGAGGGTATCCAGGATCTGCTGCGCGAGGGCGTCGCGTTCCGAAGTGGCGTTGGGGTTGTTCATGGCGTCTGTGCTGGTGGCTGCGGAAAAAGGAGACAAGGCGCTATTTAACCCGAATCGTCCAGCGTGGACAGGTCGCCGACCGGTTCCCCCGTCTCCTCGGCCTTGAGCAGGCGGCGCATGATCTTGCCTGAGCGGGTCTTTGGCAGCCGGTCTCGGAACTCGATTTCCTTCGGCGCCACCGCCGCGCCAAGACGCCTACGGGCATGGCCCAGCAGGGCGCGACGCAGGGCCTCGTTGGCGGTTATGCCGGCCTTGAGGGTGACGAAAGCCTTGACGATCTGGCCGGCGACCGGATCCGGTTTGCCGATGACGCCCGCCTCGGCGACGTGCTCGTGCTCCATCAGCACGTTCTCGACCTCGAAGGGGCCGATCAGATGCCCCGAGGTCTTGATCAGGTCGTCGCGGCGCCCGATGAACCAGAAATAGCCGTCCGGGTCTCGACTAACCAGGTCGCCGGACAGGTACCAGCCGTTGGCGAAGCACTTGGCGTAGCGCTCGGGCTCGCCCAGATAGGCGCGGAACATAGAGGGCCAGCCGGCGCGCAGTGCCAGCTCGCCCTCGACATCGGGTTCGTCGATGCGCTCAACGCGGCCGTTCACCCGCCGTACAACCGCTGCCTCGATGCCCGGTAGCGGGAGTCCCATGGCGCCCGGTCGGATGTCCACGCCGGGATAGTTGGCGATCATGATGGCCCCGGTCTCGGTCTGCCACCAGGTGTCGTGGAAGGCCCGGCCGATGGCCGCAAGTCCCCACAGAACGGCCTCCGGATTCAGGGGTTCGCCTACGCTTGCGGCGTGGCGCAGCGCTGACAGGTCGAATCGGCGGGGCAGGTCCTCGCCCGCGCGCATCAGCATGCGTACCGCGGTCGGCGCGGTGTACCAGACGTTGATCCGCTGCGACTCCAGGATCCGGTACCAACGGGTGACGTCGAAGGGCTCGGGGTCCGCCACCAGCGTAGCGCCTACCGCGAGGGGGCCGATGATTCCGTAGACGCTGCCCGTGACCCAGCCGGGATCAGCGGTGCACCAGAAGCGGTCCTCGGGGCGCAGGTCCAGCGCCAGCCGGCTGCTGGCGTATTGGGCCAGAATGGCGGCATGGGGATGGACCGCCGCCTTCGGCCGACCGGTGGTGCCGCTGGTGAAATGCAACAGTGCGGGATCCTCGGGATCGGTCGGCGAAATGCCCCACTCGTCATCGCTCTCGGCGAGCAGCCGCTCCAGCGCCAGACAGCCATCGGGGATCTCGTCGGCCGGAGACTCCAGGCTGACAAGCACGTGCTTGAGATCCGGCAGGCTCTCCATCAGCGGCTCGACCTTGCGCCGGAATAGCGCTGGGGTAGTGATCAGCACCCGGGCGCGGGCCAGGGCGAGCCGCTGGCGCAGGGGCTCGGGACCGAAGGCCTCGAACAGCGGGCAGTAGACATTGCCGTTCTTCAACGAACCGAGGGCGGCGACGTACAGGGCCAGTTTGCGCCCGAGCAGGCTCGCCACCACCCGTTGCGGGGGCACTGCGAGCGTTCGCAGCAGGTTGGCGAAGCGGTTGGTGCGTCCCTGCAATTCGCCGTAGCTGATCTTCGACACCCCCAGATCGCGGTCGACGAGGCGCAGGGCGGTCCTCCGGGGATTGGCCGCGGCGTGGCGGTCGACGGCAATGCGGGCGATGTTGAGGTCCGCCGATCCGTCCTGGGTGAGCTCGCGACGGACCGACTCCCATGAGAAGCTTGCTGGTTCGCGCCGGGAGGCGGCGAGGGGCGGTCCGGTTTCACCGACCGCGTCTGGTTTAGTGATTGGCGACCGATCCATGATGCTTGCGGCTGACTATTCGGCGCCGGCGCTCGCCGGCGTTCGTGCAATCGGGCTGGACTCGCGTCGGCTTAGCAAGACGCCGATCATCGGCCATCCTGGCCAAGATCAGCACGCCACCCAAGAAAAGCGGTTCCTGGGTGGCTCCATTTTCGAACGCTTACGCGCTTGAAAATGCCGTCCCGTCTCTGTGCCGCGGGAAGCGCTGAGTCGATCAGCGCTTCCTCAGCCCCGGCTGCTATAAGTGTACTTGCGAGCCGCGGTTTTTCCCCCCGCGCGTCGAGTTCCGCGCGGGGTCTTGGTTCGATCGCGTGTGAGCGATCCGATCTCGGAGCAGGTCATGTCCCAGCGTCATCTCGATCGTCTGTTCTCGCCCCGTTCCGTTGCCCTGGTGGGGGCCAGCACCCGTGCGGGTTCCGTCGGGGCCGTGGTGGCGGAGAATCTGATCAAGTCGGGTTTTCGCGGCCCGGTGTGGCCGGTCAATCCGAAACATCGGGAGATCGCCGGCGTGCCCACCTTTCACGACGTATTGGATCTCCCCGAGGCGCCTGATCTCGCGGTCTTGTGCACGCCGCCGGACGTCGTGCCCGGAATCATCGACCATCTTGGCGCGCGCGGTACCCGGGCCGCGGTGGTGATCACGGCAGGCTTCGGGGAAGGGGGAGACGGCCATGGGGAGTCCCTCAAGCGAACCATGCAGGCGTCCGCGCGGCCCCACCAGCTAAGGATCGTCGGTCCCAATTGCCTGGGCGTGCTGGTGCCGGGGGTCGGGCTCAACGCCACCTTCGCTCACCTGATGCCTAGGCGCGGCGGCATCGCCTTCGTCGCCCAGTCCGGGGCCATCATCACCTCCGTGCTGGACTGGGCGCACGGGCGGGGTATCGGCTTTTCGCATCTGGTGTCGCTCGGTGACATGGCCGACGTCGATTTCGGCGACATGCTCGACTATCTGGCCAGCGACGGGTCCACGACCGCCGTGTTGCTGTACGTCGAGTCCATCACCCAGGCCCGCAAGTTCATGTCCGCCTCCCGCGCCGCGGCGCGCATGAAGCCGGTGATCGTCGTCAAGGCCGGTCGCCACGCCGAGGGTGCGCGGGCGGTGGCCTCCCACACCGGGGCGCTGGCGGGTACCGATGCGGTGTACGACGCCGCCTTCCGGCGTGCCGGCATGCTCCGGGTGCATACTCTTGAGGAGTTGTTCGACGCGGTCCAGACCCTGGCCCTGACCCGGGCGCCGCGCGGCGACCACCTGGCGATTCTGACCAACGGCGGCGGAATCGGGGTGCTCGCCACTGATGCGCTCATCGACCATGGGGGATGCCTGGCGGAACTCTCTGCCGAGACCCTGAAGGCCTTGCGCGGCGTTCTGCCCGCCACCTGGTCCGAGGGCAATCCGGTCGATATCGTTGGAGACGCCCCGGGGAGTAGGTACGCCGAGGCGCTCACCATTCTGCGCAAGGACCGCGGGGTCGACGGTGTGCTGGCGCTCAACTGTCCAACCGCGATCGCCTCGGGGGAGGATGCGGCGCGGGCGGTGGTGGCCGCCTCCAGCAGCGGGTGGGGACCGCCGGTGCTCACCAGTTGGGTGGGAGCGGAGACGGCGGTCAACGCCAGACGGGTGTTCGCCGAGAGTCGGATGCCGACCTACGACACGCCGGAGCAGGCGGTCCGTGCCTTCATGTACCTGGTCGAGTACCGACGCAGCCAGGAGCTGTTAATGGAGACCCCGCCCTCCGCCCCGGAGGACTTCAGGCCCGATCTCACCTCTGTCCGTCCCCTCCTGTCCAAGGCGCTCGAATCGGCCACTGGCTGGCTCACCGAACCCGAGGCCAAGCAAGTGCTGGCCGCCTTCGGCATTCCGGTGGTGCGGACGCGCACGGCGGCGGCGCCGGAGGAGGCGGCGGCATGCGCCGCCGAGATCGGCGGCTCCGTCGTCCTCAAGATCCTGTCGGCGGACATCACCCACAAGACGGAGATCGGGGGAGTGGCCCTGGGCCTGGCAGGTCCCCAGGCCGTTCTCGACGCCGCGAGGGCGATGCTGGAGCGCGTCCGCCGTGCCCGCCCCGAGGCGCGTCTCGACGGGTTCTCGGTGCAACCAATGGTGCGCAGGCCGGGGGCCTACGAGCTGATCCTCGGGCTAACCCTAGATCCGCAATTCGGTCCGGTCGTGCTGGTGGGGCAGGGTGGCAGCGCGGTGGAGGTGATCAAGGACAAGGCTTTGGGGCTGCCACCGCTCAATCTGCGCCTGGCATCCGAGATGGTCTCGCGCACCCGTATCTACCCTCTGTTGCGGGGCGCCGCCGGGATGCCGACGGCGAACCTGGATGCACTCGCACTCGCCCTGGTGCGCATCTCGCAGCTGGTGATCGAGCTCCCCGAGGTGGCGGAGCTCGACGTCAATCCGCTGCTGGCGGATCAGTTCGGCGTGGTGGCCCTGGATGCCCGCATTCGGGTGCGCCCGCCGGTCGCGGCCGGATCGCCACTTGCGATCCGGCCCTATCCGAAGGAGTTGGAGGAGATGGTTCCCCTGGGGGACGGTCGCACGCTGCTGCTGCGACCGATTCTCCCCGAGGACGAGCCCTCGCTGCAGCAAGCCTTCTCGCGGCTGACGCCGGAAGAGATCCGGCTGCGTTTCTTTGTGCCCCTGAAGACCCTGGACCACGTGACCGCGGCCCGCTTCACGCAGATCGACTACGACCGCGAGATGGCGCTGGTGCTCACCGAGCCGGGCGTGGCGGGGCGGACGGCCATCCACGGGGTGGTGCGCCTGATCGCCGATCCCGACAACGAGCGTGCCGAGTATGCCATCATCGTCAGTCACGACATGACGGGGATGGGGCTTGGGATCGTGCTGATGCGTCGCATCCTCGATTACGCCCGGGGCCGGGGTGTGCGCGAGGTCTACGGCGACGTGCTGCGTGAGAACCGCACCATGCTCAAGCTCTGCCAGGTGCTCGGGTTCACACTGAGCGGCGTGCCGGACGAGCCGGAGGTGGTCCGGGTAACCATGCGCATTGGCAAGTGAACGCGGCGCCGGGCTGTTGTCCGGATTTCCGCGGGGGACGACAGGGACTACCCTGGTATGACCTCCCCTGGCTGCCCTGCTAGCCGTGTCTTGTATAAATTAGAAAACGCTAATATATTAACATTAAGTTTTCGATGTGGAGGTCACAGCTCATGTTCCCGGTCCTTGTTGGCTTTGGATCCGCGCTGCTGTTCGGTCTCTTCGCCTATGGTCTCTATGGTCCGGAAGGCGTGACAGGGTACGCCTGGGTCGGCATGGTGTTCTGGGCGCTGATCGTCAGCGGCCTACTGGTCTTTCTCGTCAATCGCGGGCTGCCCTGCTGGGTCTGCCGAATGAAGGCGCGATGGCGCACCGTCGACCGCTGGTGTGCCGATGGCCCGCCCTGCAGGTGACGCTCGCCTGAATTCCGTCCGCGGCAGGTCCTGACGCACGGGGGTCACGGTTTCGCGCTGAGAGCGCGCTCAATCCAGCCGGCGCAGAAATAGGTCCACCGCCGTTCCCAACCCGAGGTCGCCGGTGCGCACCGCGTCCCGGTACTCGCGGTGCCATGTCGGCATCAGGAGGCGGGCGCGGCGCCATTCCTCGAAGACGATCCGGGCCAAGGGTCCTCCTTCCTCAATGAACCCGGAGTCATGAAAGTCTCGTTCGGCGCTCTCGCGGTCGTACGCAAGCCGCACGATACGGGTTCGCCAGCGCCCGCCGACGAGCTCCAGCTGGCCGAAGCTGGCGCGGGTGTCGCCGTCGAAGGGCGAACCCACGGAGCCCACATTCAGGATCTCGGTTCCCCGCAGACGGCGCTTCAGCGGCTTGTGGGTGTGGGCGGTGACGAAGAGCGCGATCCCGTCCGGCAGCTTGCCGCTCAGATCGTGGTCCGCGACGCTGGGGGAGATGCCGTCCCGGTTGCCTGCCATGGTGCCGTGCGTGACGTGGACCCAACTGCCCTCGCTCTCTCCGTGGAACGACAAGTGGTCGGGCCAACCGTGAAGTGCGTTTTCGATGTCGGCGATCTGACGGTAGGTCCAGTCCGCGAAACGGCGCATCTCGGCCTCGAATGGGTCGCGAGGGGGCTGCCGTCCGCAGTGCAGGACCCAGTCTTCGTGGTTGCCCCGAATCGGGAGCCAGGCACGGGCACGACGCATCGCCTCGAAGCGCAGCAGGCAGGCGCGGCTCGCGGGGCCCCGGTTGATCAGGTCTCCCGCCATCACGGCCATGTCGGGATTCCAGCGCAGTATGCGCTCGAGCACCGCCTCGAGCGCTGGTGAGTTGCCCTGTACGTCGGAAAAGACGGCGACCTTCATGTCCGATCCTGCCCCGGTCGTCGGAAACGCTGACTTGGGAAGACTCGCTGGACGGTACGCACTCGCGTTGTCCGCACCCTCGCCGGCGAACCCATCCGAATTGTACCTGTGCTTTTCATTGCCTCATCATATGCGCCGTTGCTTCGTGGTGCCGCAAATTGAAAAAGACAGCCAATGATGCCAGAACAGGACGCTAACGAACCGGATTGGGACAGTCCACTTGCCTTGACCCTGACGCCGGCTCTGTTGATCCATTCCCTGATGAAAACGGCGACCGCCGTACACACCGGCTGGTCGACCTGTATCGACGACCAGCTGGTGGTCTCGAATCTCGTGTCGATGGACGACGCGGCGGGCAACTACGTGCGGCTGGTCGAGCAGGAGTTCTACGAGGACGAGGAGCCGGAGACCGTCTGGCACGACTGGACGCTGGAGATCCGCATCGGCCAGATACTCACCACCGGGCACTGGCAGGTCCTGGTCACGGCCCCCCCAATCGACTGGGATTGGAACGCGCGCGAGGCGGAAAGGGCCTTCGAGCGCGCCTGCGTGCTGGTCGGACGGCGGGCGCGTCGGGGATTGGCGGTGGATGAACCAATGCCTTCGGAGCAACCGCCGCCGCGCTCCAGCCGCCACTGAGCGCCACCCTGGCGCTTGCGCCCGCGTCCGCCATGGTCCACATTTGACCCAACTGCTCGCAGCGGAGGTCGTCCATGAACGTGAAGATCGACATCGACATCACGCCGGAGGAGATGCGCAAGCTATTCGGCCTGCCGGACGTGGAGGCCTTCCAGCAGCAGCTGCTGGACGACATACGGCAGCGCATCATGGATGGTGCCGATGGATACGACCCCCTCAAGTTCTTTCAGCCCTACGTATCCGGCACCTTGGCCTCTTGGGACCTGTTTCAGAAGATGTTCACCTCCGCCGCCCAGGGTTCCGGCAGCGGCAAGGGTGAGCACCAGAAGTGACGGACCGTACAAGAAAAGCGCCGATTCATTGCGTTTTCCGTTGGGGCCATGGCCGGCCCGGCATTTGCGACGGCTGCAAGCCGTTTAAAATGGAGCGATTCGGGAGTTGCGCCTCGCGAATCGCGAGCTGATCAATGCCCGGACGGCATGTGATCAGCACTTCCCCAGAGTCCCGATATCGCTCGAAGGAGAAGGCGCCATGCCCGCAAGACTGTTGGTTCTCGGCTGCAAGACCCTGCGTGAGGGAGTGATCGTGTCAGTGGTCTTTCTGGTCGGAGCCATCGCGCTGTTTCTCGCGGCGCAACATGTGGTGCCCGATGCGTTCTACCTGCAGCAGATCGTCCTGTTCTTTGCCCTCGTCCTCATCATCCTGGCGCCGATCATCCTGATCTCCACCTTCCTGTTGTCGGTGCTGCCGGGTGCCAGGGAGAAGCTGGAAAAGTGCGACCACTGATTCGGACCGAGAGCCGTTAGGCAGGATCCATCCGCGCGCGGTGCGTACCCCTCTGTCGCGACATCAGTCATCCCATTGGTCCAAGGGGAGAGTTGAGCGTTGACCATTTCAAGCGATTGCCCGCCTGAACATGGCGTCACAACACTGTGTCGCGGGAAGGGCTGAATTGGTCAACGCTTCTCTATCCGGGTCAGATCCATTCGGTACTGGGATCCCGTCTCCTCACGCTCCACCCGCACCGGAAGGTGGTCGAGATCGGGAGACAGCCATAGCCGATAGTCGGCGGGCGTATCGTCTTTAGTGCGTGCGACGCCTACGCTCAGCCAGGTCCCGGCCGGGGTGACGATTTCCTGTTCTTCCTTGCGCTCGAATCGATAGGTCTTCAGCTTGCCGCCGTCGGCGACGGAGTAGGACGCATCGCGCATGCCGGACGCCAGGTCCTGGCGCAGGGCGAGCAATACGGCGAGCTTGTCGAGGGTTCCATCCGGCACCTTCATCGACCAGGGCTTGCCCTCGCTGTCCATGGCCGCGCGGTTCTCCGTCCAGTCGAAGGTGACCGAGAGCGTCCTGTTGTCCTCGTTGACCCGCCGATACAGGTAGCGTTGGGGGCGGAAACGGCCGTCGACGAACTGTCCGCTGCTCTCCTCGGTCATGCGCGCCGCCGCGTGGAGATCCAACGCCATGCCCACCAGTGCCAGCGCCGCGTGGGGCAAGGTGGTGGAACGGTAGCGATAGCCCCCGTCCGGCAGCAACTCCAACTCCATGACGGTATTGGCGACCGGAAGGCCGTCGCGGGTGAGCAGGTACTCCGCCCGATGTGCCGGGAACGGAGGTTCGAGGCCCGCCGCCACGGCCAACGGGGCCAGTGCCCACAACAGAACGGCCAGGTGGAGTCTCAGAGTGTCGGCCACGCCCGCTAGCGCCTTTGCTCCGGCGTCAGCAGGTCGAGACGCAATGGCTGCTCCAGGACCTGTTCGTCCAGTCGCGGCTTGCCGTCGGTGCCGAGTCGCAGACGGCCCTCGGCAAACCAGCGCACCGCCTGGGGGTAGATCCGGTGTTCTTGGCGCAGGACGCGGGCGGCGAGGGCGTCGGCATCGTCACCCGGCTCCACCGGGACCCGCGCCTGCAGTATCAGAGGGCCGCCATCGAGCTCCTCGGTGACGAAATGCACGCTGGCGCCGTGCTCGCGCTCGTTGGCGTCCAGGGCGCGCTGGTGTGTATGCAGGCCGCGGAACTTAGGCAGCAGCGAGGGATGGATGTTGAACATCCGACCGCGGAAACGTCCGACGAAGGCGGGTGTGAGGATGCGCATAAAACCAGCCAGGACCACCAGGCCGGGCCGGTACCCATCGATCAGGTTCGCCAGGGCGTGGTCGTAGGCTTCCCGACTCGGGAATTCCCTGTGACGCAGGAGCCGCGCCTCGATGCCGGCGCGGCGGGCGCGCTCCAGGCCGAAGGCGTCGGGTTCGTTGCTGATCACGGCGCGGATGTCGATCGGGAGGCTTCCCTGCCGGGCTGCATCGATCAGAGCCTGCAGGTTGCTGCCGCTGCCGGAGATGAGCACCACCACCGGCAGGGGCGGCGCGTCGGTCATGGCGCCTCTCCGCCAGTGAAGGATACCTCCGGCTGGCTCTCCGCGGCCTCGATGCGACCAATCTCCCAGGCCTCCTCGCCGCTGCGGGAGAGCAACTCGCAGGCACGCCGGGCCTTCTGGGGCGGAACGCAGATCACCATGCCGACACCGCAGTTGAAGGTCCGCAGCATCTCCGCTTCGGGGACACCACCCTGTGCCTGCAGCCAGCGGAAGACGGCGGGTCGTCGCCAGGAGCCGAGATCGATGACCGCCCGCGTCTGCGGGGGCAGCACCCGCGGAAGGTTCTCGGGCAGGCCTCCCCCGGTGATATGGGCCATGGCGTGGACATCCACCTCGCGCATCATGCCCAGCACCGGCTTGACGTAGATGCGGGTGGGGGCCAGCAGGCGTTCCGCCAGGGTCGAGCCGTCCAGGGACTCGGTCAGGTCGGCTCCGGAGATCTCGCTGATCTTGCGGATGAGGGAGTATCCGTTGGAGTGAGGCCCGGAAGAGGCGACGCCGATCAGTACGTCTCCCGGCTTCACGCGCTCCGGCGTGAGCAGGGCGTCCTTCTCGGCGATGCCGACGCAAAAGCCCGCCAGGTCGTAGTCCCCCGCGGCGTACATGCCGGGCATCTCCGCCGTCTCGCCCCCCGCAAGCGCGCAGCCAGCCAGCTCGCAACCCCGGGCGATGCCGGCAACCACCGCAGTGGCGACGCCCAGATCGAGCCGGCCGGTGGCGTAATAGTCGAGGAAGAACAGTGGCTCGGCGCCTGCGACGAGGATGTCGTTCGCGCACATGGCCACCAGGTCGACGCCGACGGAATCATGGCGCCCGAGCATCAGCGCCAACTTGAGCTTGGTGCCGACCCCATCGGTGCCAGACACCAGAACCGGTTGGCGGTAGCGCTCCCACGGCAGCTCGAACAGCGCGCCGAAACCGCCGAGTCCGGTCAGGACACCGGGGCGGAAGGTCGAAGCGGCCAAGGGTTTGATGCGTTCGACCAGGGCGTTGCCGGCGTCGATGTCGACTCCGGCATCACGGTAGCTGAGGGACGGCTTGGGCGATCGGGGATCTTCTTGCACGGGTGGCTCCGCGAATCGGGGGCATGGAGGGGACGCCCTAGGGTTGGTGAGCAGCGCGTGCGACCTCACGGGCTCGCGTCATTCTAGCAGTTCGCCTATGGGGGCGGAACTTAGACAATCGCGTCCGGGCGGGGCTAGAATCGGGAGCATCTCGCTTGCTCCAGATTTCGCTCGTTCGTCCCCGCGCAAGCCCGGGAGGCCGCAAGGGTCGTGAAATTACGGGATCTGCCCAACATCATTAGCGTGCTGCGGCTGCTGGCGGTCATGCCGGTGGTCTACCTGCTGCTGGAAAAGGAGTTCGGCTGGGCGTTGGTGCTGTTCGCCGCAGCCGGCGTCTCCGACGGTGTCGATGGCTTCCTGGCCAAGCACTATGGCTGGCAGAGCCGCCTCGGCGGCATTCTCGACCCGCTCGCGGACAAGACGCTGCTCGTCGCCTGTTTTCTGGTGTTGGGGGCCATGTCTCTGATCCCCGTCTGGTTGGTGCTGGCCGTGGTGTTCCGCGATCTGCTGATCGTGGGCGGTGCGCTGCTGTACAACTATCGGGTGGAGGAGGTGGAGGCGGCGCCCATTCTCGTTAGCAAGCTCAATACAGTGCTCCAGATTTTGCTCCTGGTGCTCGTCATCACGGACGCCGGGCCGATGCAGGTGCCGGACGGAGTGCTTGAAATCCTGACTTGGGCCTGTCTCGTCACGGTGCTGATCAGCGGCACCCAGTACGTGTGGATCTGGTCGCGCAAGGCGGCGGAGAAGGGTTGGAAGGAGGACTGAGCGCGATTCTGGGTGTCTGGCGGTCCGGGCGCGGAGGACGGCAGACGATCGCGATCCTCCGACCGACCGGCGGTGATTCAAGGCCTATTCGGATTTTTCCACCAACCGACGGATCAGCCACAGTGTGGCGCGGCGCTTCTCGCGCAGGCTCTCGCGGTCGACCTCGTCCAGCAGGGCGAGGAGGGAGCCGGCGTCCCTCGGGTATCGCCGCATGATGTACGCCACTGCTTCGAGGCTGAGATCGAGTCCCCGCCGGCCCGCGGATTGCCGCAACAGCCGCTCGCAGTCGGCCTCCTGCAGAGGCCGCAACTGGTATCCGGGCCCTGATCCCAGGCGCGATCGTAGGTCCGGCAGCCGGATCGGGAGCTCCGCCAGCGGTTGGCTGGCGCTCACCAGCAGCCGCCGCTCGGCCTCCCGCAGCCGGTTGTAAAGCCCGAATAGGGCGCGCTCCCAGTCGGCGTCTCCGGCCACCGCATCCAGATCGTCGAGGGCGATGAACTCGACCCGCTCGAGGTCGTCCAGGGCGGAGGGGGCGAGCCCGGGATGGGCGAGCGGCAGGTAGATGACCTCGCGCGAGCGCGCCGCGGCTCGACCGCAGGCCGCCTGGAGCAGATGGGTCTTCCCGCCGCCCATCGGGGCGAACAGGTAGAGAAAGGCTTCTCCGCAGCCCTCGGCCCATGCGGCGATGGCAGCAACCGCCTCGGCGTTCGGCCCCGCCACGAAATCCGCGAAGTCGACCTCCTGTTGCAGCTGAACGGCGAGCGGGAGCTGTTGCACGGCGCGGATCAGGCCGATCGCAGCAAGGCGAGCGCGGCAGCGGCGAGGCGCCTGCCCTGGGCGTGACAGAGGCGCTTCTCCTCCTCGCTCAGCGGCCGGTTGCTTTCCGGTCCGGCCAGGTGGGATGGGCCGTACGGCGTCCCGCCGGTCGCGGTGCGCAGCAGGTCGGTTTCGCTGTAGGGCAGGCCGAGCACCAGCATGCCGTGGTGTAGCAGGGGGAGCATCATCGACACCAGGGTGGTCTCCTGGCCTCCGTGCAGGCTGGATGTCGAGGTGAAGACGGCGGCGGGTTTGCCAATCAGGGAACCGCCGATCCATAACGGGCTGGTGCCGTCGAGGAAGTACTTCAGGGGTGCCGCCATGTTGCCGAAGCGGGTGGGGCTGCCCAGGGCCAGCCCGGCGCAGTGGCGCAGGTCGTCGAGCTCGGCGTAGGGTGGGCCCTGCGCGGGGATCGTGTCCTCGCTGGCCTCGCACAGGGTGGAGACGGCGGGTACCGTGCGGAGGCGCGCCTCGACGCCGGGCACTTCCTCCACGCCACGGGCAATGTGACGCGCCATCTCCGCGGTCGCACCATAACGGCTGTAGAACAGGACGAGGATGTAAGGCATGGGCGGCTGGCTTTGCGCGAATCAGAGAATCGACAGGATGTCCTCGGGGGGACGGCCGAGCGCGGCTTTTTTGCCGCTAACGGCGATCGGGCGCTCGATCAGCTTGGGGTAGGTGACCATGGCCGAGATGAGCTCGTCGTCGGACAGCTCCGGGTTGTCCAGTCCGAGTTCCCTGTACTCGGGTTCTTTCCTGCGCATGAGGTCCCGCGGTTGGAGCTTGAGCAAGCCGAGCAGCCGGCGCAGGGTCGCAGCATCGGGCGGGGTTTTGAGATACTCGACGATCTCGGGTTCCACGCCCTTCTCGTGCAACAGGGCGAGGGCCTCGCGCGACTTGCTGCAGCGCGGGTTGTGGTAGAGGGTTACGGCCATGGGTACCTCCTGTTCGCTTGGCTCGTCATTGTACGGCGGCGAAGCGGAACTCCCAAGATCCGCGGGGATGCGTCACCCGCACCCCAGCTGGACGTTGCAGTGCAGCCGTGATGCCCGGACAATCCATGCTCATCGACCGCCCCGCTTGGCGTTGATGGCCTCGATCGGATCTCGACCCTTCCCCCTGGTTCGAGCTTTCGCCGCATCTGTAGGAGACACACCCATGATCCGCAAGATTCCCGACCATTCAGGAGCCATCTCGCTTCTGTTCGCACTCGCCCTGTACCTGGTGTCCTTGTCGGCAACGGCGGCGGTGCGCGATCCCGGGGAGTTTTTCTTCGACCAGACATTCGGGGATTTTTCCGAGGAGTTGGCCAACGCGAGGGAGCAGGGCAAGGCGGGAATTTTGATCATGTTCGAGATGGACGAATGTCCTTTCTGCCACCGGATGAAGACGACCGTGCTCAATCAGTCCGAGATCCAGGAATATTTCAAGGAGCATTTCCTGGTTTTTTCGGTGGATATCGAAGGCGACGTAGAGGTCACCGACTTCCAAGGCAATACCCTTCCGCAGAAGGATTTCGCCCTGAAGGAGTTCCGGGTTCGCGCGACGCCTGTGTTCGCCTTCTTCGATCTGGACGGAAACCTGATCGCGCGCTACACCGGCGCCACCAGCGGACCGGATGAGTTCCGTTGGCTGGGCGAGTACGTGGTCGGCGGGAAGTACAAGGAGACGACCTTCACCCGCTACAAACGTGAGCGGCGGGAGGCCTCCGCCGGGGGTTGAGCGCGCTAGTTCACTCTTGGGGTCTTGCCGCCTGACCCCCGCGCCCAGGGTCCCAGAGGGGCTGAAGGGACGAGCAATCGACTACCATCGATACCTTGCCCTGTCCCCGACGTCCGGTCGACGAGGCGGGAAGCGGGCCGATCGCAAGTTGGGGACCACGCAACAAGAGGGGATGCTTCATGCAGGATCAGAGCAATCAGGTCTGCTTCCGCTGCGTCGTGGCGGGGCGTGTGCAAGGGGTCTTTTTCCGCGCCTCGGCGCGTGAGCAGGGGCAAAGGCTAGGGTTGACCGGCTATGCGCGGAACCTTCCCGATGGGAGACTGGAAGTGCTCGCGTGCGGAGCGCCGGACGCCGTGGGTCAGCTGCGCGAGTGGCTGCGCACCGGACCGCCGATGGCGGAGGTGACGGGGGTGGCCTGCGAGCCAGTTCAGTTCCAGTCCTTCACTGGCTTCGCGACGCAATAGCCGGAGCCGGAAGCTGGAACTCCCTCCTCTAACGGAAGGGCGCATCCTGCGCCGCTATCAACGTTTTCTGGCGGAAGTGGCGATCGCCGATGGCGATGCGGTGACAGCGCACGTGCCCAACACGGGAAGCATGGCCACCTGCTGGGCGCCCGGGGCCCGCGTTCAACTGAGTCACAGCGACGATCCGCGCCGCAAGCTCGCCTGGACCCTGGAGCGAGTAGACATGGGGGCCGGTTGGGTGGGTGTGCACACCGGACGTACCAACGGGGTGATGGCCGAAGCGATTACAGCTGGCGCCATCCCGGCGCTGTCAGGTTATCGGTCGCTGCGGCGGGAGGTCCCCTACGCACCCCGCGGCCAGGTAGGGGGCAGATTGGACCTTTTCCTGTGCGAAGGACGCAGCCCCGATGCCCTGGTCGAGGTCAAGAACGTCACCCTGCTCGACGGCGACTGGGTGCGTTTCCCCGACGCGGTCAGCGAGCGCGGTCGGAAGCATTTAGATCTGCTGCACGCGGCGGTGCGGGATGGCATTCGGGGGGTGATCCTGTTCGCCGTGAACCGGCCTGAGGGAAGGCGCTTCGGACCGGCGTGGACGATCGACGGCGCTTATGCTCGGCGCTTGACGGAGGTTGCGTCAGCGGGGGTTGAGGTGCTTGCCGTGCGCATCGATCATGGACCCGATTGCCTGGGGGTCGGCAGTGAGCTTCTGATCGATCTCGATCCCCCGGAGCGGGATTACCGAGGCTCGTGATTCTCTGCCGGAGTATCAGTATCCGCCCGTCGACAGATCGATCGGATCCGGGTAGGCGTCGATACGCTCGATACCGGTGTCGATTCTCCCATCGGCATGCAACTCCAGCCAGCGAAAACCAGGGGTGAGGGGGTCGAGGGCAAAGCTGTTGCTGGCCGGTTGGAACTGCACGCAGGTCGAGGGTGAGGCCAACAGCATTACGTCTTTGCGGAGACTTTGGTATTCCTGATGGATGTGTCCCCATACGATCCCGCGTACCTGGGGGTGACGGTCCAGGATCGCGAAGAACTCCCGGGGATTGTCCAGCGCCATGGTATCGAGCCAAGCGCTGCCGACGGGTACTGGCTGATGGTGGAGGCAGACCAGCGTGTGGGTGCTGCGATGGTTACGCAGGGTCTCTTCCAGCTCTTCGAGTTGATCGCGTCCCAGATGACCGCCATCCGCTCCCGGGACAGTGGAATCTAGAAACACCAGATTCCAGGCACCCACGCGCACGGAAGGCGCGAAGCTGATTGGACTGCCATTGAGCATGGTTACGAGGACGCGGAACGCGTCGTGGTTGCCGGGCAGGCAGTTGCAGGGAGTCTCCAATTCCGAGAGCCGCTGCTTGAGGTAACGGTAGCCTTCCCTGCTCTCGTCATGGACCAGATCCCCCGTCAGCAGCACCCGGTCCACCGGCCAGAAGCGCTGGAACACCAAGTCCAAGACCAGCTCGAAGGTCTTGCGCGTGTTCTGGCCGAGCAGTTTCCCGTTCGGATCCGCGTAGAGGTGTGTATCGGTCAGCTGGAGCAGTCGCACTACGCCCGAGCCAGGCGTCGGCGAGTATCCGCTGTCGCGCGACCGTGTGGCTGCGGGGGGCGCCGCACGGTGCCTCACCACTCCGCCGCTTCCGCCCGCACTCTCGAGCGGTAACCAAGGAGCACCCGCCTGCGGCTCGACGGGTGCATCGGCGATGCCAGCCCGCCTGGACAGATGGCGTCGAAGCGCCTCCGCGAGGAGCAGGTAGCCGGCACTGTCCTTGCGGAAGCATTCATCCGCGCCCTCGCAGGGCGCAATGGCTACGGCGGTGCCGTGGGGTTCTGCCGACATAAAGTAGATCGGGCAACCGGGGCAGAAGCGTCGAACAGTGCGCAGGACCTCCAGGCCTTCAGCCCAGCCGATGCGTCGCGAGATGATCGCCGCATCGAACTGGCGTTCCAACAGCCGGTCTACCAAGGACGCCGGCGTATCGACCTCGGCCAAATGGATCCCTGGCAGCGTATCCTCGAGGACCAAACCGACCATGCGGCGGTCGGCGGCATTGTCGTCAACCAAGAGGATATGCATCGAATCGTACGACATGGTTCGATCGGCCGCCAGCGTAGAATCTGCTCGTCGTTCGTTAAACTTCAATAGACAACCGGAATGGCGTAGCTGCACTGACGTGAGCTCTCGGGGCGCGCGGGCAGGCTGTTGAGCCGGTCCGTCGACGTTCATCCGGAGTCGTTGCTCGAATTCGTCCCAGTCCATGTCCACTGAATCCTGGGATGGCTATAGCTTGTTAAGCAAATATTGATCCATAAATATTTGCTAAATAAATCAAACTAGTTAGAGAACAGACACCGAGAAAAATCGGGGAATTGTCGTTACGAGCAGACGTCATATCGAGTTTTCCGGCTTCTCGCCAAGCGGCTTCTCTGTGGTGACCGGTTTCCGGTGAAGAAAGCGGCGCGGCGGTACCTTGAAGTCCGCGACCAAGGGCATTTCCGTTAGTATGGATAGGCTGGAACATTGCGCTGCTCAGATCGTCTTCGACCGCGATGGCTCGGAATGTAGCCGGAATCGATCATGCTGATTGTGAGCGGTTTTGCATTAGCTTCTGCCGAACGTCATGCTTTCGGCGTTTGCCGGGGCGTTTCCCGGTTGGGTGCAGAGAGGTTGATGTTGCGACCAGGATCGGCCGCGCAGACCGCAGGCCCCTTTACGGTTCGATGACGCTCAACGAGCTTCGCTACATCGTGGCAGTTGCGCGCGAGCGCCATTTCGGGCGAGCCGCGGAGGCTTGCTTCGTCAGCCAACCAACCCTGAGCGTCGCGGTAAAGAAGCTGGAGGACGAGCTTGGGGTGAGCCTGTTCGAGCGGGGAGGGGGCGAGGTCAAGGTCACTTCGGTGGGGGAGCAGGTCGTCGCCCAAGCGCAGCGCGTGTTGGAGGAGGCGGATGGGGTCAAGCTTCTGGCGCGGCAGGGAAAGGATCCGCTCGCCGGTGCCTTGCGCCTGGGGGCGATATACACGATCGGGCCCTACCTGCTTCCGCGACTCATCCCACTGGTCATGGAACGAGCCCCGGGTATGCCGCTCGTGATCGAGGAGAACTTCACCTCCGCGCTCTGCGAGCGCCTGAAGCGCGGCGAGCTTGACGTCATCATCATCTCGTTGCCGTTCGACGAGCCCGGCATCCTCACGCGCCCACTCTACGACGAAGCTTTCGTCGCGCTGTTGCCAGGCGGACATCCCTGGGTCGCACAACAGTCGGTGGAGATTGATCACCTGGCAGACGAGAACGTGTTGCTGCTGGGGCCGGGGCATTGTTTCCGTGACCAGGTCCTGCAAGTCTGTCCCCGTTGTCTTCAGTCTTCAACGGCTACCGGGTTCCTCCAGCGCGGGCTGGAGGGGGGATCCCTGGAGACGATACGCTGCATGGTTGCCGGTGGCGTAGGCGTCACCGTTCTCCCTTGCACCGCCGCAAGCCCGGAGCGGTTTTCGGAGGGCATGGTCGAGGTGCGGCCTTTCGCGGAAGACGCGCCCCAGCGGCGCGTCGCGCTGGCGTGGCGGAAATCCTTTCCGCGTTTGGCGGCGGTGGAGGTGCTGGCCCGTGCGGTACGAGCCGCGCGGCTGGAGTGCGTGACCTACATTGAGCCCAGCCGATAAATTCAGACTATCAGGACCATTGGTACAAACAATTTCTTAAAGCGTGTCCTGGCCGCTATCTTGCTGTTGGCAGCGCGCTGAGCGCACACCCTACAGCAACCCGAACGGAGTGAGTTATGGACCTGAAAGGCAGCAAGACCGAGCAACACCTGAAAGAGGCCTTTGCGGGCGAGTCCC
>CAYNBI010000019.1:0-43851 GCA_964395315.1 uncultured Chromatiaceae bacterium
CGGCGACGATCCACTTGTAGGATTCGCCGTTGATCATGATCTGCCACTTGCCGGATCGCACGGGCTTGCCGCCGTCCTTCAGCAGCGCCATTCCCGCAGAGCCGTCGACACGCTCCCCGTTGTCATTCGTCTTCCAGATGGGGAGGCCCCACTCCTCGAACAGATGTACGGACTCGTCTACGTGGCGGCCCAGGTCGTAGGTCAGGTCATCGCGAGTGATGCCCATCAGGTCGTTGGAGACCATGCGGGCGTAGTCGGCCGGATCCTGCTCGGTGCCGATGTAGGTGTTGATGGCAGACAGGCCCTGCGCGACCGCGCCGGAACGGTCGATGGCGGCCTTGTCGACCAGCTTGACCTTGATATCGCCTCCGGCAGCTCGTACCCAAGGCCCGATCTCGTAGGCAGCTCCGCAGGCGGCCATACCACCGCCGATGATGAGGATGTCGACCTCTTCCTGGACGACATCAGGGTTTCCGAATTCTCCTGCCAATCTCTCTACCTCTAGTCTCTCTTGATTCTCAGGGGAGTGCGTCGCTCAAGCTTACCTGGCAATCAGTTCGCCGGGATCGCCGGCGCGATAGCCGCCTACCTGCACGAAGAAGCCGGGCTCCGTGATCTTCGAGATATCGGCCGCGGGCTTGCCGCCGTACGGATCGATGGAGCCCTCGGGCGTGGTTCGGATCGGAAACTTGAACTGCTTCTCAGTGCCGTTGCGGAACTTGATCGTCCACAGGATGGAGTCGGAATTGCGCAGGGGCTGCACGGAGGCGCCAAGAGGGACGATATCGGCATAAGGACGGGCCTCGATCGCCTGCTGCGGGCAGATCTTGATGCAGGAGTAGCACTCCCAGCACTGTTCCGGCTCCTGGTTGTAGGACTTCATTGCGTGACCAGTCTCGGAACCGTCCTGATCAAGCTTCATGAGGTCGTGGGGGCAGATGTACACGCAAGCCGTCTTGTCCTGCCCTTTGCAGCCATCGCACTTATCAGTCCGCACGAAAGTTGGCATGGTGCTGTATCTCCTAGCATTGCACTGCAGTGATTGCCGCCGTGACGAAGCGCTTGCGGCGACCCGTGGCTTCCAGAGGACGCGAGGTCCGCCGAGACTCTCTACCGTGCCGTCCTTGATCTTTCGCCCGGCGGCGCTGCCCTGATCGGGGGTCGGGATGCGAACGGTAGACGATAGGTATTCGCAAGTGAATGTGTCAAAACAGTTTTACCCTCCCGCTTCATAAAATTGGTTTATTAGATAATTCTGATAACGCCAACAGAAAGTAGCGCCGGAAGTTGGCAGTAACCTCCAAAACGCCGTAAGTTATGGAGTCAACCGCGCTTCTGCTCGCCCCGAGGAAAATGCCGCAAGCTCCTCGCGCATTGCTCTTCATCGCTGACGCCTGCCCGCATTGCCCAGGAGCGGTAGCCAGCCTGGCACGCCTGGTCAAGGAGGGTCGCCTCGGTCGCTTGGACATCGTCAACGCGGCAGTGGAGCCCGATCTTGCCGCCGCGCACAATGTGCGTTCAGTGCCCTGGTGCCGCATCGGAGAGTTCGAGCTCCACGGGACGTTCGCGCTCGAAGAGCTAGCCCACTGGACGGAATTGGCGGCCGCTGGGAGCGGATGGGCGACTTATTGTGCCTATCTGCTGGAAAACCACAGGCTGACCGAGGCAGTGGAGCTGATTCGGAAGCGCCCGTCCACCTTCGCCGGACTGCTCGGTCTCCTAGCCGATTCCGACACCGATCTTGGATTGCGCATCGGGGTCAGCGCGGTGGTCGAGGAGCTTGCTGGAGACCCGATCCTGGCGGCTACGGTTCCGGAAATCGAGCAGCTGACGCTCTCGGAATCCTCTCAGACACGCGCCGATGCGTGCCATTTCCTCGGTATCTGTGGCGACCCGCGCGCCATCCCGGCGGTGCGTCGGCTGCTGGACGACGAAACGGCGGCGGTCCGTGAGATCGCGATGGAGACCCTTGCCGTGCTTGGCCAAAGCGGCCACGGATAGCCCCGCGTGGAGCAGCCGCGCATCTTCGTCGATCTTGTGCTCGTGAGCGGGCAGACTCTCACCTTGCCAACACATGCGTCTCAGCATCTGGTTCAGGTGCTTCGGCTGCGCCCCGGAGATGCCTTCGCGCTCTTCAACGGCGATGGCCGGGATTTCTCGGCGAGCCTTTTGGTCTCCTCCAAGAGCGCAGCCGTGGCAAAGATTGAGGCGGCGGGCGAAGTCGAACCGCCACCCGTGCTGTCAATTCACCTCGGCATCGGGATTTCCAAAGGCGAGCGCATGGACTTCGCGCTGCAGAAATCCGTCGAATTGGGGGTGACTCGAATTACCCCCCTTTTTGCCCAGCGGAGTGTGGTGACGCTCTCTGGAGATCGCCTCGCGAAGCGCATGCGGCACTGGCAGGGAGTTGTGCATGCCGCCTGCGAGCAGAGTGGCCGCCGCCGCGTGCCCGACCTGTCGGCCGCGTCCACCTTGGTAGCCTGGCTCGGTGAGGACCATCCCCTGCCATTGATGCTGGACCATCTGAGTCAGACGCCATTGCCGGAAGTCTCTCGGCCCGACGCCGCGGTTACCCTGCTGGTCGGTCCGGAGGGGGGCGTTACGCAGGTGGAGCGCGTGCAAGCGATCTCCGCAGGGTTCATACCCGTGCGGCTGGGTCCGCGCGTCCTGCGGACCGAAACCGCCCCGCTAGCGGCATTGGCTGCAATCCAGAGCCTGTGGGGGGACTTTCGCGCCTGACGGGATCAGGACTTCATGGCCTGTAGCACGGAGCGCTCGACGGCATCCATGCGCGGAATCCAGGAAGCGGTCTTCTCGAACGCAAGCGCATGAAGGACGAACGGATTGCTCGCCGACTGCGCAACGGGGTCAAGCGTTTCGGCCCGGAACCTGGCCAGCCATGGAGGCCCGACGGCGAGAAACGCCACATAGGGTAGCTTGGGGTTCCCATTCGGCGTGTAGCACACCACAATGCGCGCGCGCTGACCTGCTTGCACAGGTTCCGCGCCCTCTTCCGCCGCAATCACAGACACCAGAGGAACCGCCTGCTCGTGCCAGATCACGGCCCCGAGCAGCCAGGGTGGCGCGCTCTCGTAAGAGGTCGGCTTCTGGTACCCGATCACTTCGGCCACCGCCGCGGCGGGGAGCAAGATGCTTTCCTTGCCGACTGGCACAACAATCCCGCGGACTTCGGCCCTTGCGTCTGCACTTCCCGCACTCATGACGACGCCTCCGCGAGGATCGAGGTGATCTCATCGATTAGATCAGCTTCCTGATAGGGCTTTCCGAGGTAGCGGTCGACGCCCAGTTCCATGGCGTAGCGGCGGTGTTTCTCGCCAGTACGGGAGGTAATCATGATCAGCGGAATATCCTTGAGCCGGTCGGATCGCCGGATATGGCGCGTCAACTCGTATCCGTCCATGCGCGGCATCTCGATATCAAGCAGGATGACGTCCGGTCGCCGCTCCTCGAGCAAGGTCAGCGCCTCGATACCATCTTGGGCGGTCAGGACCTCCATGTTTTGCCTCTGCAGCATGCGGCTCGTCACGCGACGCACCGTCAGGGAGTCATCCACAACCATGACGCAGGCGCGCCGTTGCTTGGCTGGGACCGCTGGTTGTACGGGCGTGTCGAGCGCGCGTGAGGCCGCGGACCGAATCAGGGCCAGGGTATCGATAATCATCGCCACCCGCCCATCGGGAAGGATGGTGCCGCCACTGATCCAACGAATGGTGCTGAGTTGCGGACCGAGCGGCTTGACGACGATGCGCTGACTGCCCAGCATCCCGTCCACCTGTAAGGCTAGTCGCTGCTCTCCTGCGCGCGCCAACAGGAGTGGGAGGTAGCGGCGGTCTCCGAATTCGGGTGCGCCAGGCCGTTGCAGAAGGGTACCCAGGTACATCACTCGGTAGGAGTGGCCCGCATAGTCGAAATCGACCCCCTCCCCGCCGTAGCAGGCCTGCAAATCAGCCTTCGCCACGCGTGCTGCTGCCTCGATCGTGGCGTGGGGGATGGCGTAGACCTCATCACCGACCTCCACCAACAGCGCCTCGATAATAGCGAGCGTGAGTGGTAATCGGATTGTGAAGCTGGTTCCGCGTCCCGGCTGGGTGTCGAGACTGAACGAGCCGGAAAGCTGCTTGATCTCGGTATTCACCACATCGAGGCCGACGCCACGGCCCGCGACCTGCGTCACCGTCTCGGCGGTGGAGAAGCCAGACTCCAAAATCAGCTGTGCCAGCTTCTCTTCGCTGACCTCGGCGGAATCTGCCAGGAGACCTCGCTCCACCGCACGCCGGCGAATGGCCTCCAGATTCAGACCCGCGCCGTCGTCGGCGACCGTAATGACGACGTCGTTGCCCTCGCGGTCCAGGATCAAAGAGATCACCCCGGCGCGCGCCTTCCCCTGGGCTTCGCGCTGCTGCGGCGGCTCGATACCATGCGCCACGGCGTTTCGCAGCAGGTGCTCCAGGGGCGCCATGACGCGCTCCTGAATGCCGCGATCGAGTTCCACCTCTGGGCCGAAGACCTCAAGCCGGGCCTCTCGCCCGACATGCTGCGCGGTCTGGCGAACCAAGCGATGCAAGCGGGGTACGCTTTGCACGAAGGGCACCATGCGCGTGCGCAACAGCCCATCCTGGAGATCGTCCGCGATGCGTGCCTGCTGCAGGAGCAGGGTTTCGGACTCCCCCTGCAGCTCGCCGAGCAGGGTGCGGAGACTCACCAGGTCATTCACGGTCTCCGCCAGACTGCGAGAAAGCTGCTGGAGGGTCGAGAAGCGGTCCAGCTCAAGCGGATCGAAATCCTCACGATGCTCGCCTTCGACCCGGTCATCGCGCTCGAAACGATGGATGATCTGTGCCTCAGTCTCCATCTCGAGCTGCCGCAGCTGATCGCGCAGGCGACCTACGGTTTGATCCAGCTCCCCAAGGCGGAAACCAAGGACCCCGCTCGTCTGCGCAAGGCGAGCGCGATAGATGCTGATCTCGCCAGCGTCGTTGACGAGGCGGTTCAAGAGGTCGGAACGCACCCGTATCTGAGCGGCGGCCGCCTCGGCGACTCTGCCTGCAGGCGCGGGTGCCTCTGCGGGAGCTGGTACGGCCGTCTTGACACGAGTCGGCGTGAGTGCCGGGGCCAGCACCGCCAACTCCGGCTCCTCGCCACCGGAGCGGGCAAGCCCTTCTTCGAGGGTCAGGGCCAAGGCCTGAATGAGCTCGCGAGCCTTGCGCACGGGGGAGCCCCGCTCGACCGCATCTACCTGGTCCGACAAGGTGTCCAGGGTCCGCTGCGCAAGCTCCAAGGTGTCGTCGTCTACCCGTGCCTCGCCGTGGGAAATAGCCGTCAATAGGGACTCGAAGGCATGACTCAGGTCGCCGATAACACCGACACCGGACAGCCGGGCGCTACCCTTGAGCGTGTGCAAGAGCCGCTGCAGCTCCTCCAACGGCCCCTTTTCCTTGGGCGCTAGCTGCAATTCGCGCAGGCTCTGATCGAGCTTGTCGAGGATGTCGCGCGCGTCCTCCAAGAAGAGGGCGACCAGCTCCGGATCCTCCGGCGGCGCCACGAAGTCGCCCGCAGCGTGAGCGGCGACCGCGGGCACCTCCGCCGATGCCGGCACGCTTTCATCGGCAGCGGTAGCCACCGCAGCGGCTTCCCGTTCCGCCGCGACCCGGTCGAATTCCGGCTCCGGAGCCTCCCCCACCCCCTCGTCGGCCTGCAGCTCGATCCCCCGCGGCTCAGCAGGTTCGGGCGCCTCCACAGCGATATCCAAGGTAGAGGGCTGGGATTCCTCCCGCGTTTCCTCGATGACCTCCTCTGCTGACAACGCGAGCTCTGGCTCTCCGGCTGCAATGGGCTCTTGCTGGATAGCTTCCAAAGCGTCCGGCTCGAGGTAGGGCTGCGGCGTTTCCTCGACAGCCTCTTCGCTTGCCACTGCAAGCCCCGCCTCTGCGGCTAAAAGGTCTTCCTCGAGGGTTTCCGGGACGGCCGGAGCGGATTCCGGCCCTTCCTCCACCTCCCCCTCCGTCGGCAGGGCCGGCTGCGCCGTATCCGCTGCAACCAGCTCTTCCTCGGTGCCTTCCGGGGCCGTCGGCTCATGTTCCGCCGCTGAGATTTCCGCGACTTCGCCAACCGGTGGCTCGGGTTCCGAAACCTCGGCTTCCGATCCAGGGATCTCCGTCTCGTCCACGTAGGCAGCGCCCGCAGCCGCGGACTCGACCTCGGCGGACAGCAATTCGCCCTCGCCCAAGCCCGCCTGCTCGGTACTCTCCGGCGCTTGCGCTTCCACTTGCGAGAGTCGAGCCTCCGCCTCCTGTGCCAGCTCTCGCAGGGACTCCATCTCACTACCTAGCCCGGGCAGATGCTCAAGACGCAGGGCAAGGGCGTCGACCACCCTCGAGAGCAATGCCAGGTCGGTCTCCGTTGCCGCAACGCCGGCGGATTGGTAGGCGAGGAAAATGCGCTCCAAGGGGGAAGTCGCGGCGGCAGTCGAGGCGATCCCGGTCATGCGCGCACTCCCCGTGAGGGTGTGCAGCGAGCGCACGACGGGCTCATCGGGGACCGGCGGATGTGTCTGCACCGCCGCGGCGTCGAGGAACGATCGCAGGACCGCTACGTGTTCGCGTGCCTCGGTGCGGAAGATGTCCAACAGCTCCTCGTCGATCTCGGCCAGAGCGGCGGCTTCGGCCGCCTCCCCGGCAGCCGCGTCTTCCTCGGCCACGCCTCCTTGCGGCATCGCCTCGTCGACGGCGCTCGTGACCTCCCTTGGGCCCGAAATCGGCAAAGGAATGACCTTGGCCTCACGGACCGATGCCGCTTCAGGCACGGCGGCAGCGCTCGGCGTCGACGCGAGCAAGTCGGCGCGCGCGGTCATCTCTTCGACATCGAGCGGCCGCCCCTCGGCCTCGGCGGCGATCAATTCTGGCAGCACGGCAACGGCCTGGCCAACGAACGACAGGATTACCGGCGTCGGCGAAACGCTTCCGTCGATCACACGGTTCAGCAACATTTCCAGCGCGCGGGCGAATTCCCCAATCCGCTCCGCCCCCACCAAACGGCCGCTGCCTTTGAGCGTATGGAAGGAACGCCGCAGCGTCGTCAACGCCTCCTCGTCGTTCGGATCCCGTTGCCAGCGGGCGTACTGGGTGCGAACCGTCTGCTCTTCCTCCTCGGCCTCTTCCAGGAAGATGTCGAGGAACTCTGGATCGATTCGCTCAGCGAAGTCGTCCCCAGCCTCAGTCGGCGACACCGGCTCGGCATCCAAATCGCGGAGCGGGCCGGATTCCTGCTCGACCGCGGCCGTGAGGACAGAGACGGACAATGACGCCAGCTGCTCGACCGCTTCGCGCGTGGAGGCGAGCAAATCGGGCCGGAACGCCTCGCCCTCACTCAAACCCTGCATGTAGAGATCGATTCCCGACACCGCGCGAGCAAGCAGTTCGAGGTCGTCTTGTGTGGGGATGCGCTCCGGCGCCAAGAAGCCCTGGGTGATCTGGGCGACGATCAGGTTCAGCAGGTCCGCGGCGTCGTTTTCGGCGAGCACGCGGAGGGCTCCGGCTACCCGGTAGAAGAGTTCGGGCGTTTCGCGCAGCAGGCTGAGGTCGCGCGCTTCGCCGGACAGGGAAGCGATGAGTTGCTCGGCCTTGGCCAGTTCGACCCGAGCCTCTTTCAGCGTCGAGACGAGCAGTCCGCGCGCATCCTCCCTCGCGCCCGCCCCCTCCCGGCCCGCGGGAAGGTCCCGCAGCGCGGACTCGATCTGCAGCAGCTCCTCGGCGACGGCCAGGAGATTGGCGTCGTCCGCGGTGACCGTGCCGCGACCGATAGACCCGATATTGCCGGCACAGGCCCGCAAGCGATCGACCAGCTCATCCATTCCGGTTACGGTCAGGGTGTTAGCAAGACCGAGCAGCGTCGGTTCGAGTTCCAGCAGCTGCGCCGGGTTATCCCGCCTGCCGCGCGCGTAGAGGTCGATTTGATCCTTTACCGGCAAAAGCTCCTTGCTCGTCTCTCCGACCAGCACGGCCATGGCCTCGGGACTCGTCGCCATGGCCGACATGGCGGAGTGAGGACCAGCGGTGTCGAACCCGTTCTCCAGGCCATAGGACGTCCGCAGCTCATTGACCAGGTATGACGACGACTCGCAGCGGGCAATCAGGGTCAGAAACTCGACGAGCAACGAATTGGCCTCGGTCTCGGGCCACGCCCTTGCGTCGTCGGCGAAGGGTTTGATGATTCGGTCGAGGTGCCCGATCAGGGACTTGGTGACGGAGTTCGACTGCAGGCTCCCTTCCAGGAGGGCCTCGACCACCGCCTCGGCAGCCAGGAACAACTCGTGGAATATGCCCTCTTGGAGATACCGTTGCAGCTGGTTGAACAGGCGGCCCAAGCCGACCAGGCCTTCGTGGGAAGTGTCCTCACGGAACCACTGTATGAGACAGCGGTGGAAATGGGGGCGCACCTTGGCGGCGATGCGGGAGAACGCGTCCTGGATTTCGGCGGACAACATCTCAGTGTCCATCAGGACGGACGGAGGCACGAGCAATTCAGCCTCGGATCGTGGCGCAGCGCCTCGGGAGGCTCTCAGGTCGTTTATGGAGGGCAGCAAGGCCACGGGCGAATCGGCGTACCCGGCTTGCAGCTTGTCGAGATAGTCTGGCAGCTGGATCAAGGCCAACATGAGGGCCTCGGCGGCCTCATCGACGCCCGCCACCTTGCGGTCGGCGAGCGCCTCGGACAGGCTCTGCATCTCTTCTGCAAGCCGCGCCGGTCCAGACAACTGCAACGCGGTCAGGACTCCCCTGACCTCACTGAGGGCGGCGATTGCGTCGTCGAGATCCCGTTCCCGGCCCGAACCATCCATAAAGGCTTCGAGCCGGGCACGAACCCGCTCCAGGCTAGCGGAGATCTCGCCTTTGACCCACTTCAGTCCGCCGACGGCTTTGGAATCGGCCATATCGAAGATCGTCTGATCAGCGGTTAAGGCTGGGTCATTAAGGGAGACGGAAGCCAGCGACCGAGCGCTGGAGCTCTACCGCAAGCTCGGCCAGGGTTTCGACCGACTCGGCCGTACTGCGAGTACCGTCCGCGTTCTTTAGCGTGATTTCCTGAATAGCGTTGACCGTATTATTGATTCCGGCCGCCTCTTTCGACTGCCTCTGGGCAGAGTCGGAGATCTTCCGCGTCATCTCTGCAATGTAATTCGAGACGTTCTCGATCTCACGCAGGGCTTGGCCGGCGTTCTCGGCAAGATTGGCCCCCTCAACCACGTCCGCCGTACTCGCCTCCATCGAGCTCACCGCCTCGTTGGTGTCGGCCTGAATGGTGCGAACCAGGGCTTCGATCTGTTTGGTTGCATTACGCGAGCGCTCTGCCAGCCGCTGCACCTCGTCGGCGACCACGGCGAAGCCGCGGCCCGCCTCACCCGCCATTGCTGCCTGCATCGCGGCGTTCAAGGCAAGGATGTTCGTCTGGTCCGCGATGTCGTCGATCAGCTCGACGATTTCTCCAATCTCCTGCGAGCTCTCGCCGAGCCGCTTTACTCGCTTGGAAGTTTCCTGGATCTGCTCGCGGATCGCATCCATTCCACGGATGGTGTCTCGCACCGTCTGAGCGCCCCGGCCGGCGACCTCCACGGAACGCGAAGCGACTTCGGCCGACTCGGTCGCATTCGTCGCAACCTCGTCGATGGCCTGCGTCATGGACTTGATCGCGTCGGTGGCCTGCGAGATCTGCTGGGTCTGGACGGACGAGGCCTCCGCGAGCTGCATCGCGGTCGTGCGCGTCGCCTGGGTCGAACTGGTTACCTTGGCTGTCGTCTCGTTAATGGTGGTGACGAGATTTCGCAGCGCGTCGATGGCGTAGTTGATAGAGTCGGCGATTGCGCCCGTAATGTCCTCGGTAACCGTCGCCTCGACCGTCAAGTCACCATCGGCCAGATCACCCATCTCGTCGAGCAGGCGCAGGATGGCCTGCTGGTTCGCCTCGTTCTGGGCCTTCGACTCAGCCTCGCGGCGACGGGCGTCCAACAGCAGCCGCCAACCAAGCAACAGCAGGAACAGCGCCGCGAGAGCCCCGAAAACGATGACGGATTCCGGTCCCACGGTGATCGGACCAACCTTAAGACGGCCCGGAGTCCCGCGATAGGCCTCCACCAACCGATTCAGGGCGACGTCGAGACGCTGTTTGGCGGGTTCGAGTCGGGTAAGGAAATCCAGCGATGGCATCACCTTGGGCATGATGTCTACCATCTGGTCCGCGCCCTGCCGCATCTGTGTATACAAGCGGTCGACGTTCTGCAGGGCCTTGCGGGCGCTTGCGTTGGGTCCGCCATCCGGCCCGCCCGAGAAATCTCCCTTCAGCAGCTCGCGAATGTTCTGCGCGAACTTGTCCGCAGCGATCGTGCCTTGCTCAATCGCATTCGCCGTATCGGCTCCACCAAGGAGAAGCTTGCCAAGGGCGCCGACCATG
The DNA here is from genome assembly GCA_964395315.1 of uncultured Chromatiaceae bacterium. Taxonomy (GTDB): domain Bacteria; phylum Pseudomonadota; class Gammaproteobacteria; order Chromatiales; family Chromatiaceae; genus CAVORB01. The sequence continues at coordinate 10,465 of CAYNBI010000019.1, forward strand.
CGCTCCAGCAGAACCGACTGCTCGGCAGCCAAGAGCACCGCCTTGGGACTGGCGTTCTGCTCCGCCAACGTCTGGGCGGACGTCTGGATCGCCTCCACTAGCTGCGGAAGAATTGTCCCGGTGGACTGAGCCATGTCGCGGACGCTGAGGATGGACTCACGCGCCCCGGCGATCTCGTCGGCGGCCTCGCGCAGCTCCAACCAGGCACTCTCCACCTGCTGCAAGGTCTCGGATACCTCCAGGGGGGACGGAGGCAGGCCCTGCTCGGGGTCCCCTTGCTTGAGGTCCTTGAGGTCTTTGTCGAAACGGTCGATTCCGTCTCGCAAGCGACCGAACGCCGCCTCGTCTCCTCGCGCCGCGGCGGCGGCGCTGACGGCGATCTGCTGCGCCAGGACCTGCTGATCCCCCGCGATCAGCAGGAAGCGTTCGTTGTAGTCCTGCCACTGCTCGTTGTGGAGGAAGCTCGCAAACGCCAGCAAAATGGAGGTGAAAAGCAGTACCGCAAGAACGGCGACCATGCGATCGGCACCGCCTCGCTTTGCCCTTGTTTTTGTTGCCATCTTCTCCTGACTCCCCGCAGCCGAATCCCGAAAGCTAGCTCGACGCAACCGAAAGCTTCGTGACTGTTGATGATTCGAGGCACCCCGCACCAGGCGTGAGGGGTGCGTTCCGCCCAGATGTCAGGCCGCAGCCTGCCTGAACCTCACATCCAAGCCCAGTTGTTTCGGGCTGAACACCGCGTAGCGCTCCCCACCCAGCGCAAACCCGCCTACGACTACATCCGCAAGCTCACCGCGGACGCCACGCATCTCCGCGATTCGCGCCGACACTTCGAAGTGCCGGATACCGACTACCTCGCTCACCAGGAGTCCGTACGGCAACTCCTCCTGCCGTGCAACCAACACACGGTTGCGCGGATTGCGTGTAATGGACGCGCCGAACAGCAGGGCCTGTATGTCGAAAATGGGAAGTAAGGTTCCGCGGTTATTCGCCACACCCCGGACCCAAGCCTTAGCGCCCGGTACCGGGGTGATGTCCCTGGGCACCTCCAGCACCTCGCTGACCTCTTCTAACGGAGAGAGCAGCGGAACATCACTGATTCGGAAGAGCACGCCCGCCCAGATCTCGGGGGAGGCCTCCTGCTTCGGCAGACCGGCGCCGCGCTCGAGGCATCTGCGTTCGAGGTCACGCAAGGCATCGAACAGCACCTTGCCCGTGATCGCGCCCGCCCCAGTGACCGCCTCACCCATGGAGCGCCTTCCTGATTCTCGCCACCAAATCACCCGCCTCGACGGGCTTCACCAGATAATCCAGCGCGCCCTGGCGCAATCCCCAGGTGCGGTCGGTTTCCTGGTCCTTGGTCGTCACCATGATCACCGGAATGTGCGCGGTCTCGGCGTTGCGTTGCAGCTGCCGCGTGGCCTGGAAGCCGTTCAGAACCGGCATCACGACGTCCATCAGAATGACATCGGGTTTCAGGCGCCGGGCGGCTTCCACACCCTCCTCGCCGTTGGCTGCTGTTTCCACCCGGTACCCAGCCTTGACCAGCGCGTTGGCGAGAACGCGGGTCTCGGTTGGCGAATCGTCCACCACGAGCACGGTCTCGCCAACCTCGGCGGGCCCCTCCCCCTGTGCGCCCTTCTTATGGAAAAAGTCTCTCATTTGGTCACGCCCAACCCGGTTAAAACTATTCGCGGCCCTTGTTGCGGCAATCTCAACGCAGCCTGTCAGGCAGTTCTTCCGACATGCCGGCGAATCGCGCCAAGCAACTCGTCGCGGGTGAAAGGCTTGGTCAGGTACTGCTCAGCCCCGACCATGCGCCCTTTCGCCCGATCGAACAATCCATCCTTGCTCGATAGCATGATGACGGGCGTCGTGCGCAACGACTGATTGTTCTTAATCAGAGCGCAGGTCTGATAACCGTCGAGACGCGGCATCATGATGTCGACGAAGATGACGTTCGGGCGATTGTCAACGATCTTGCCGAGCGCCTCGAACCCGTCGGCCGCTGTTATGACCTGGCAACCCGCCTTGGCAAGCAGCGTCTCTGCCGTACGGCGGATCGTCTTGCTGTCGTCAATGACTAGGACCTTAACGCCTGTCAGGTCAAGATTTTCATCAACAGTCGTCATCGGGTTAACGCCGTTCGTCCGTTGTGCAGCTTCACCTTCACTCCTCGGGAACCACCGTGGCCAACCCCCAGAGCTCCCACGTTTGCTTGCCCCCACGGTAGTAGAAGATCCTTTCGGCGGGGTACGCAACTGACAGCAATCCGCTGATCTCCCGCGGCGATTGGTCGCAGGCGGGACCGTTGCAGAAGATGACCAAGTCTTTCACCTTAGTGAAATCCCATTTATCCGCGTTGCTTATCCCCAAGACCGAGATCACCAAGCGTCTTTTCGATCACCCCGGGCTCTTGTGTCGGCTGCGCGCCCAACTCGCTCCGCAGCTTGTCCTGCGCCGGGTCCTCGGGAGGCTTGGTGAATTCGGCGATAGGGATAGTTTACCGCTTCAGGGATGGTCCCTTTTTTGAACCAGTTCGGGGTTCGAGCATCAACGATAACTCCGGTGCCATCCCGAACCTTGGCTTCCATGAACTCAAACAGCTCGACTTCCCCGACGGTGGCGAAATTCGGGGCCGCCTGCATCCGGTGAATACAAAAGGGCCGGCATTTGCGCGCCGTCTTCGCGTACTCGCCCTTGAACTCGAAGTCCGGTTTTTGCACCCGCTGCACGCGCACGGACCGGCCCTCATGTAGCACAGGGACGTAGGGCTTGCCTTCCACCAAAGGAACCGGATATTCATCAACTTCCTCTGCGCACCATCCAACCGCGCTCCACCCGACATTCCAGGTAAGCAGAACTGCGGACACGACCCTCGGCATCGCCTCCTCCCCCTCGACCGCATTCGTTCTCAACACGGAAGCGCTCCCGAGAAATCGCCACACTCTCGTATCGGTAAGGATCGTACCGATCCGCAGCCGGTCAGCTGCATCCCAACACGCGAGCCTCTGACCACAGTTGCGATGATTACCCCGATTCGATCGTGCATTCGCACCTGAACTCGAGAAGAGACCAACTCATGGCCGATGCTCGAAACTCCTCCCAAGAACCCCGGATCAGTGGGCGTCAATGACTTCTTGATGCCTGCTTACGGACTATTTCCCGCAAGGATCACTGCCGCCGTTGCGTTCCTGCGCTCCTTGCGGCAACTGCACGGTGAAGAATTCCGCCCAAGCGACATCTGACGGCAGTGCACGCTTGCGGGCATGGTCTCCGAGCTTGTCGTCTTTGGCGTGGATCGAGTCCAGAGAGGAAACGGCATGCGAAACAACCGGCGCACGGAGCAGCGCCGCAGGGGAAGAACTAGGCGGAAGCTGAAAGCCCTCACCAGCCCTAAGTTTCCGCCGGCGGAGAATACGCGACCAGGCATCGGCTCCCCTCGGTGAATTGTCCGTCCCTCTTTCGTTCTTTCCCGTCGCCGCGATGCTTACCTGATACCGTTCACCATCTGCATCCCAGGGGAAGCAGGCCTGACGAAATCCGGTGCAACTCGGGCTAAGCGGAGACTCAATCGTCAATCCGCCCGACCTGTTGGTGAAATGCACTCGACGGCATGCTAACGGCGTACGAATCGCTCGGCGCGCGGTCTTTGCCGCGGAAAATTAGACGCCTTTACGATTGGCGGCAACATACCAAGCAACACTAGGCAGCGCAAGGGCTCTGCCCGGTACCAGATACCCGAGTTGAGACGCTGATCTCATACCGAGGCACCATCGCGTTGTCCCTGACAGGGATTTCCCTCCTGGGATAAACTTCAGCGATGCAACGCGAGATCGGCGTCGTCATGGACCCCATCGGGTCAATCAAGATTGCGAAGGACAGTACCTTCGCCATGTTGCTCGCCGCCCAGCATCGCGGCTGGCGAATCCGGTACATAGAGCTGTCCGACCTGTTTCTGAGGGACTCCAAGCCCTGGGCACGGACGCGGGAGCTTGAAGTCATGGACGACTCGCGGGAATGGTTTCGGTTCGTGGGCGAGGATCAGCGCACGCTCGACAGCATGCGAGTGATCCTGATGCGCAAGGACCCGCCGTTCGACATGGAGTACATTTACGCGACATACCTCCTCGAACTGGCACAGGAGGCGGGGACCCTCGTAGTCAATCACCCGCGGAGCCTGCGCGACGCCAACGAGAAGATGTTCACGGCGCGCTTCCCGCATTGCTGCCCGCCCACGCTGGTGACGCGCCGTCGTCAGGACATTGAGTCTTTCCTCTCCGAGCATGGCGACATTGTGCTCAAGCCGCTCGGAGGCATGGGTGGAGAATCAATCTTCCGCGTCGTCAGCGGCGATACGAATCTCTTCGTCATTATCGAGACGTTGACCAAGAAGGGCACACGCTATTGTATGGCCCAACGCTTCCTGCCCGAGATAACGCAGGGGGACAAGCGTATCCTGATGGTAGACGGCGAGCCCGTACCTTATGCCCTGGCCCGCATCCCGCGCGCCGGAGAGAACCGCGGGAATCTCGCCGCCGGTGGCCGCGGCGAGGGACGCCCGTTGACGGAGCGCGACCGATGGATCGCCTCGGAAGTCGGACCTGAGCTGGTGCGACGCGGTATCCTCTTTGCGGGCCTGGACGTCATCGGTGACTATCTCACCGAAATCAACGTTACCAGCCCGACCTGCATCCGGGAGCTGGATGCGCAGTATGGCCTGGATATCGCCGGCCTCCTGTTGGACAAGCTCGAGGGGCGATTGGGTGCGCAGCGGTAGATGTCGAATCGCAGGCGGCATCCGAGGGCGGTTTTCCCGATGCCGTTAAGCAACGCTGCGCTCGCACGATGCGCGAGGGCAACCGTGTTCGCCATTCTAATCCTCTCCTTGGCCGGCTGCAGGGGAGAGACGCCGGTATATACGACCCGATTCGTCGCTTTCGGGACCCTGATCGACCTCAGCCTGGTCGGCGTCGACCGCACTAAGGCCGAGTACGCGAGCGAGCTCATCGAGCGGGATTTTCAGTTCATGCATCGCGCCTGGCACGCTTGGGAGCCCGGCCCCATGGGTCGCGTCAACCAGCTGCTTGCATCCGGGCAGCAGTTCGCCGCGCCGCCATCGGTTCTGCCCCTGGTGCGAGCAAGCCAACTGCACGCGGAACGCAGCGGAAACCTGTTCAACCCGGCTATCGGCCGACTGCTCGACCTCTGGGGGTTCCACGCCGACTCTCCGGAATGCCGGCCACCGCCGCAGGCCAGTGACATCGAGCGCCTTGTTAGCGCCAACCCGGAAATATCCGATGTCCACATCGACGGAATCTTGATGCGCAGCGATAACCCTTTCGTCAAGCTCGATTTCGGCGCGATCGGCAAGGGCTACGGGATCGATCTGGCGATCGCGCATCTGCGTGAGCTCGGGATCGAGAATGCGATGCTCAATGCGGGCGGGGATTTGCGCGCCATCGGCGACCGGGACGGCCGGCCCTGGCGAGTGGCCATCCGCCGCCCAACCGGCGGCGTGCTCGCAATCATTGGGGTTAGTGGAGACGAGAGCGTCTTCACGTCCGGGGACTACGAGCGAAACTTCATTTATGAGGGCAAGACCTATCACCACATTCTTGACCCGCGCACAGGCTGGCCCGCCGAGGGCACGCGCTCCGTAACCGTCGTGCACACCGACGCCACCACGGCTGACGCTGCCGCGACCGCGCTATTTGTGGCCGGCCCGGAGCGCTGGCTCGAGGTCGCCCGCGACATGGGTATCGGCTACGTCCTGCTGATGGACAGCGAGGGTACGATCCACATGAATCCGGCGATGGCGAAGCGGGTTCAGTTCATGGACCAGGACGCCGAAGTCGAAATCAGCGCGCCGCTCGATCGGCCGGTACGGACGGGGCACTGAGATGGCTGCGAAGATCGCGGCAGCTGGCATCCCCCGTCTCTGGTCTGACCGCGAGGACGACCCATCGCGTACCGCGCTCACAACGGCCCTTGCGGTCGCCGCAGCCCTCCATCTGATGCTCTTGCTCGGCGTGAGCTTCGAAATGCCGGACCCGCCGTCGGAGCGGGCCGCCACCCGCCCCCTTGAGGTCATCGTGCTGCGGCATGCGGCGCCCACGGAGAAGCAACCGGAGAAGGCGGACGCCTACGCCCAGATCGACCGGGAGGGGGGCGGTCCCGAGGAGGTCCCGGAACCGGAGATCGAACCCGCGCCCGAGGCCGCCGCGCCGGAACCCGCGGAACAAGCGGAGCTCCTTCCGCCGCCCGTTCCGTTGGAAGCGCTCATGCCCGTTCCCCCGCAACCGCTTGAGCGCAGCACGCTGACGGCGACCTTACCCGACCTGGCAACGGACCAACCCCCGCCCGCGCCTGATCCGCGGCCGGAAGCGGCCCCCGAGCCACAACCCGAGGCGATCCCGGAGACCGAAGCGATATCGCCCGAGGTAACGGCGGCGCAGATCCTGGCCAGCCGCAGCTTGGAGATCGCGGAGCTGACGGCGCGCATAAACGAAAAGAGCAACGCCTACGCCAACCGTCAGCGGCGCAAGGCCATCAGCGCCAGCACTCGCGAGTACAAGTACGCAAACTACCTGGAGGCCTGGCGCCGCAAGGTCGAGCGCATCGGCAACCTCAACTACCCCGACGAAGCCAAGCAGCACAAGCTGTACGGAAACCTCATTCTGCACGTCGCCGTGCGCTCCGACGGCAGCATCGAACGCGTCCGCGTGCTGCGTTCGTCCGGATTCGACGTGCTGGACGAGGCAGCGGTGCGTATCGTCGAGCTCGCCGCCCCCTTCTCCCCGTTCCCGCCCGACATCAAGGAGGAGACGGACGTTCTCGATATCACCCGTACCTGGCAATTCCTGCGCAGCAACCGGCTCGGCTGGGACAATTGACCGCAGGCGCCCGCTTGGCCCGCGGGTCGCCACCCCCTCGGCGCTTGCCACCGGTTTGACCGGACAGGATACTATGCCCATGTCCTTCGCGACCTCACTCACCAACCACTTCCTGATCGCCATGCCCGGCCTGCAGGACCCGAACTTTTCACGCACCGTCACCTACCTCTGCGAGCATACCGAGCAGGGGGCCATGGGGATCGTGATCAATCGGCCCATGGAGATCCGCCTCGGCGAGGTTCTCTCGCAGCTGGAGATCGAAACCACGGACGAAGGCGTGTTGAACATGGTCGTTTACACCGGCGGGCCCGTGCAGCAGGACCGGGGGTTCGTGCTCCACTCCAGCGGAGACAGCTACGATTCCACCCTCAGTATCACTTCCGAGATCAGCGTAACCACCTCGCGCGACGTGCTCGAGGCGATCGCAAGCGGCTCCGGGCCAGCGCGCAAGCTCATCGCCCTCGGTTACGCCGGTTGGGGCGGCGGTCAGCTGGAAGAGGAGATGAGCGCGAACGCCTGGCTGAGCGGACCAGCGGACGAAAAGATCATTTTCAGCCTACCCGCCGAGGCCCGCTGGCGGGCGGCCGCGCACCTGCTCGGCGTCGACCTCAACCTCCTGAGCGGTGAGGCCGGACACGCCTGAATGGGCACCCTGCTCGGATTCGACTTCGGACCGCGCAAGATCGGGGTCGCCGTCGGCCAGACGATCACCGGCTCCGCCACGCCCTTAACCACGCTGCGCAGCCCGCGTGATCGGCCGGACTGGAAACGCATCGAACGCTTGGTGCGGGAATGGCGCCCGAGCGCGGCGGTCGTCGGTCTTCCTTACAACATGGACGATACGGAAACGGAAATTGCCCCGCGGGCGCGCCGTTTCGCCCGCCAGCTCGAGGGCAGGTTCGGGCTCGAGGTGCATCTGGTCGACGAGCGCCTGACTTCCATAGAGGCGCGCCGACAGCTTGGCAAAGGGGCCACCTCGCGCGAGGTGGTGGACGCAATGGCGGCAAAATTGATCCTGGAAACCTGGCTCTGTGAGCAACACTGAAATTTGGCACTCCGCTCCCGAACTGGAGGGCGTCATCCGCCAAATGGGGGCGGACCTCTCAGCGCTGCTCGCAGAGCGCGGGATAGCGGCCCCGCTCATGGTCGGCATCCACACCGGCGGAGTCTGGATCGCAAAACAACTGCACCGCTCACTCGCAATCGCCGACCCCTTGGGCCAGCTAGACATCTCCTTTTACCGCGACGATTTCACGCGCATCGGCATGCATCCGCAGGTGCATCCCTCTGAGCTACCGGTCCCGGTCGACGACCGCCACATCGTGCTCGTGGACGATGTGCTGCAGACCGGACGAACTATTCGCGCCGCGCTCAACGTGCTCTTCGACTACGGCCGTCCCGCCTCCGTGCTACTTGCGACCCTGGCCGAGCGCGACGGCCGCGAGCTCCCCATCGAGCCCAACATAGTCGGCCTGCGCGCGCGGCTCGAGCCGGGTCAGCAGCTCAAGCTGACCGGACCAGAGCCCTTGCAGCTCGTGCTCGGCGAGATCCCGGCACAGCGTCGGAAACCACAGGCCGCGGGCCAGCACAACTGATGAGCGCCGCCGGCCAGCTCGACTCGCAGGGCAACCTCAAGCATTTCCTCACCATCGAGGGTTTGAGCCGCGAGCTCCTAACCGAAATTCTCGACAAGGCCGAGGGCTTTCTCGGGGTCGCCCGCCAGGCTGTGAAGAAGGTACCGCTATGCCGCGGTAAGGTGATTGCCAACCTGTTCTTCGAGACCAGCACCCGCACGCGCACCACGTTCGAGCTCGCCGCCAAACGCCTTTCCGCCGACGTACTCAACCTCAACATCAGCACCTCCGCCACGGCCAAGGGGGAGACGTTGCTCGACACCCTGCGCAACCTTGAGGCCATGCATGTCGACATGTTCGTGGTGCGCCATGCCGACAGCGGCGCCGCCCACTTCATCGCCCAGCACGCCAACCCCCACGTGAGCGTCATCAACGCCGGGGACGGCCGTCACTCGCACCCAACCCAGGGCATGCTGGACATGTTCACCATCCGCCGGCACAAGGGTGACTTCCAGAACCTGTGCGTCGCGGTCGTGGGCGATGTCCTGCACTCCAGGGTGGCGCGCTCCCAGTTGCTCGCCCTCCAGACGCTGGGTGCCGCGGAGGTGCGCATCATCGCACCGCACACCCTGATCCCGGCTCATGCGGAGCAGGCCTTCAATGCTCGCGTGTTCCACGACCTACGCGCGGGGGTGGCGGATGCGGACGTGGTGATCATGCTGCGTCTGCAACGCGAGCGCATGCGCGGCGCCCTTCTGCCCAGCGAGCACGAGTATTTCAAGCTGTTCGGGCTGACAGAAGAGCGGCTGGCTACCGCCAAGCCCGACGCGATCGTGATGCACCCGGGTCCCATCAACCGGGGGGTCGAGATGGACTCCCAGGTCGCGGATGGACCGCGCTCGGTGATTCTCGAGCAGGTCAGTAATGGCATCGCGGTGCGCATGGCGGTGATGTCCATGTGCATCGGCACCCAGAATCTGCGCACTCAGGGCGAACCGGGATGAAGGTCAGCATACTCAACGGCCGGCTGATCGACCCCGCGAACGGCATTGACGGCGATTTCGACCTGCACATCGCCGACGGCGTCATCGCCGCCGTCGGTGGTCCGCCCGCCGGATTCGAGGCCGATCGCACGCTCAACGCCAGCGGCCAGATCGTCTGCCCCGGTCTCGTCGACCTGAGCGCACGCCTACGCGAGCCCGGCGCGGAGCACAAGGCCAACATCGCGAGCGAGACCATGGCCGCGGCGAAGGGGGGGGTCACCACCGTCTGTTGCCCGCCGGACACGCAACCCACGATCGACACGCCCGCCGTAGCGCAGCTCATCGCCCAGATCGCCGGGCGCATCGGGTGCGCCCGGGTGGTCCCGGCTGGCGCCCTGACCCAGGGCCTCATGGGAGAGCAGATCAGCGAGATGGCAGCCCTCAAGCAAGCGGGCTGCGCGGTCATGAGCCAAGCAGGCCGACCGATCGCGAATACGCAGATCCAGAGGCGGGCGCTGGAATACGCCACGACCTTCCAGCTCACGGTCTTCTTGCGGCCGGAGGATCCGTACCTGCGCGACCACGGCTGTGCCCACGAGGGGGCCGTGAGCACCCGCCTCGGGCTACCCGGCATTCCGGCGGCGGCTGAAACCGTCGCCCTCGCGAAGGATCTCGCGCTGGCTGAGCAGACCGGGGCCCGCGTCCACTTCCGGGGACTCTCCTGCGGCCGGTCGGTCGCGATGCTGGTCGAGGCGCAGGGCCGGGGCGTCAAGGCCAGCGCGGACGTGAGCGCTCATCAGCTCGTACTCACCGAGGCGGCGGTGGACGGCTTCGACGCGAATTGCCATGTGACGCCGCCTTTGCGCACCGCCGAAGACCGGGCCGCCTTGCGCGCGGCGGTGGCGCGCGGCGACATTGCCGCCATCTGCTCCGACCACCAGCCCCACGAGGAAGACGCCAAGCTCGCCCCCTTCCCCGCCACCGAGCCGGGAATCTCCGCCTTGGAGACCCTGCTGCCGCTGACCCTCGGCCTCGCGGCGGAAGGTGTAATCAGCCTGTCAACGGCCATCGAGCGGCTCACGGTCGGCCCGGCGCAGATCCTCGGTCTACCACTGGGGCGACTGGACGCGGGACGCGCCGCTGACGTGTGCGTCTTCGACCCAGAAGCCCCGTGGCTAGTATCGGCGTCGACCCTAGCCAGCCTGGGTCACAACACGCCTTTTCTCGGCCACCGGCTTCAGGGCCGCGTAAGCTGGACGCTTCTCGCCGGTCGCGTCGTTTTCGAGCACGAGCCAGCATGACCGCCCCACCCCATCGCGACACGATCTTCCTCGAAGACGGCGAGATCCTCAGTCACGAGGCCCATGCCGCTGATCAATACGTTCTGCGCGTGTGGGCGCCGGAGTGCGCGCGTCACGCGCGGCCCGGTAGCTTCGCGCATCTGCGCTGCGACCCTCTGCTCCCCATGCGCCGGCCACTCTCTATCATGCGCGCCGATCCAGGAGCCAGTTGGGTCGAGTTCCTCTACAAGGCGGTCGGCGAAGGAACCCGATTGCTTGCGGCCAAGCACCCGGGCGAGCGGATCAGTGTCCTTGGACCGATCGGCAATCCCTTTGTCGTCCACCCCGAGCGGCCGCGCCCGCTGCTAATCGGCGGCGGCGTCGGCATCCCGCCGATGATCTTCCTCTGCGACGCGGTGCGCCACGACCGCGGCGTGCGCCCGTTCGCTATCCTCGGATCGGAGGTGCCCTTCCCCTTCCAAGCCCGGCCCTCGCAATACCTGGTCGATGGTCTGCCGGCTCACGCCATCGCCTGCATGCCACTGCTGGACGATTGGGGCATTCCCAGCCGCCTGGCCAGCCTGCAGGGGTATCCGGGCTGCTTCGAGGGCTACGTGACCGATCTGGCACGCTCTTGGCTCAGTGCGTTGGACCAAGCGGCCCGAGCCGAGGTCGAGGTGTTCGCCTGCGGGCCGCACCCCATGCTCGAGGCGGTGGCGGCTCTCGCGCGCGAGTTCGAGCTCCCCTGCCAGGTCTCGCTCGAGGAGTTCATGGCCTGTGCCGTCGGCGGCTGCGCCGGCTGCGTGGTCGCGATAACCACCCCGCAGGGACCGGCCATGCGGCGCGTGTGCGTCGATGGCCCCGTGTTCGACGCCTACCAAGTCTTCGCTCCCTAAAGATCCATCATGCAAACACTGAAGCTCGGCGTGCCAAAGGGCAGCCTCGAGACCGCGACCATCGACCTCTTCAACCAGGCGGGATGGAAGATCACCCCGCGCTCGCGCAATTACTATCCCGACATCGACGATCCCGCGATCACCTGCGCTCTGGTCCGCGCCCAGGAGATGGCGCCCTACGTATCCAACGGCACCCTCGACTTGGGGCTGACCGGACTCGACTGGATCCTGGAGACCGAGGCGGAGGTCGAGGAAATCTGCATCCTGACCTACTCCAAGAGCTCGGACCAGCCCAGTCGCTGGGTGCTCGTGGTCGCCAAGGACTCGCCGGTGCAGTCGGTCGCGGACCTCGCGGGCAAGAAGCTCGCGACCGAACTGGTCGGCTTCACCAAGCGCTATCTGCAGGAGCGGGGGATCGACGCCAAGGTCGAGTTCTCCTGGGGCGCAACCGAGGCCAAGGTGGTGGAAGGATTGGTGGACGCCGCGGTGGAGATCACCGAGACCGGCAGCACCATTCGCGCCCATGGGCTGCGCATCGTCGAGGATGTGCTCTATACCGACACGCGGCTGATCGCCAACCCGCTCGCCCTCCAAGACCCGTGGAAAAAGGCCAAGATCGAGCAGATCGCGCTGATGCTGCAAGCGGCGCTGGCCGCGCGTCACAAGGTGGCACTCAAGCTCAATGTGCGGGCCAAGGAGCTGGATGCGGTGGTGGCCATGCTACCTAGCCTGCACGCCCCAACCGTCAGCCACCTATACGACCGGCAGTGGCTGGCGGTTGAAACCGTCGTGGATGCGAGCGCGGTGCGTGACCTCATCCCGCGGCTGCGGACCGCGGGCGCCGAGGGCATCCTGGAATACGAGCTGCGGAAAATGGTGTAAGCAGAGCCACCCTGCGAGATCGGTCCGGCCGGGGCCGGCGCGATCTCTTACGGGGCCCGTAGCGGGAGCTTCATGGATTTCGTCTGGCAGGCCAGCGATGCCTGGCATGGAGAAAAAGACGCGGATCGAACAGGCGTGCGGCCCCAAGACTCAGGCTATCGGTGTTCTCCGACGCCTTCGCCCGGGACATCACGCGCTCGATGCTCATGCGGCAGAGGGGCAGCCGCATCATCCGGCGAACGGAGATCGCAGGCATTTGGCGTCGTGGGCAGCGACCTACCCGCGATCCCGTCAGCGGATGAAACCGCCCTGGACGTCCTCTTCCTTTTCCTCCAGGGAGATCTTGTCGATAGCCTTCCTGATGTCCGGCTTGTCGCTTCTGGAACTGCCAAGCTTGACCATGAGCCGCACCTCGTTGGCGGAGTCCGCGTACTTGAGGGCGTCCTCGTAGCTGATCTCCCCCTTCTCGTGGAGCTCGAACAGGGCCTGATCGAAGGTGATCATGCCCTGCTCCTTGGAGCGCTTCATCAGATCCTTCAGCTTGTGGACCTCTCCCTTGCGGATGAGGTCCGACGCGAGCGGCGTGTTGAGGAGGATTTCGAACACGCCTCGACGCCCCTTTCGGTCCGATCGGCTGATAAGCTGCTGAGCGACAATTCCCTTGAGGTTGAGCGACAGGTCCATGAAGAGCTGAGAGCGGACCTCCTCCGGGAAGAAGTTGATGATGCGATCCAGGGCCTGGTTCGCGTTATTGGCATGCAGCGTGGCCAACACCAGGTGCCCGGTTTCCGCGAACACGATCGCGTGCTCCATCGTCTCCCTGGTCCGAATCTCACCGATGAGGATCACGTCCGGCGCTTGGCGCAGCGTGTTCTTGAGCGCCACCTCATACGACTCGGTATCGACCCCCACCTCGCGCTGGGTGACGATGCACCCGTCGTGCCCGTGGACGAACTCGATGGGATCCTCGATGGTGATGATGTGGCCCGTGCTGTGCCGGTTTCGGTACCCGATCAGGGCCGCGAGCGACGTGGACTTACCGGTACCGGTGGCGCCGACGAAGATCACCATGCCGCGCTTGGTCATGGCGAGATCGCGCAGAACCGGGGGCAACTCCAGCTCTTCCAGCGTCGGGATGATCGACTCGATGCGACGCACGACCATGGCCGCGGCGTCCCGCTGTATCAGGGCGCTGACGCGGAAACGCCCAATCCCCTCGGCGTCGATGGCGAACTGGCACTCGTTGGTCGCTTCGAACTCCTTGCGCTGCCGGTCGTTCATGACGCTGTAGACTGTCTCGCGCGCCTCCGGCACCGAGAGGGCCTCGCTGCCCACCGGACGGATCACACCGTCGATCTTGATCGAAGGCGGCCTTCCCGCGGTGACGAACAGGTCGGAGCCCTTTTTCTGGGCCATCAGGATCAGCAGTCTTTTCAGGTCCATGGTGTCCCTCGCATAACCGGACGAAAGAGAAGCGTATCGCGATCTTTAACCGGCTCCCCTGCCAAGAGAGCGGGAGGTGTTGCCGCTTTCCGGAACGCCAATTCGGGAGTACCCGGCTCCCTCAGTTGAAGGTTTCCTTGTTCTGCGCCCGCCGTTTGGCCTCCGCCCGGCTGATCAGGCCCTTCTTCACCAGGTCCTGCAGACACTGATCCAGTGTCTGCATGCCATGGGCCTGCCCCGTCTGGATGGCGGAATACATTTGCGCGATCTTCGCCTCCCGGATGAGGTTGCGGATGGCGGGCGTGCCGATCATGATCTCGTGGGCCGCCACGCGCCCGCCGCCGTTCTTCTTCATCAGCGTCTGGGCAATGACGGATCGCAGCGACTCCGACAGCATTGCCCGCACCATGTCCTTCTCCGCGGCCGGAAATACGTCGATGATGCGGTCTATGGTCTTTGCCGCCGATGTCGTGTGCAGGGTTCCGAACACCAGGTGACCGGTCTCGGCCGCGGTCAGGGCGAGACGGATGGTCTCGAGATCGCGCATCTCACCGACCAGAATGATGTCCGGGTCCTCGCGCAGGGCGGATCGCAGCGCCTCACTGAAGCCGAGCGTGTCCCGATGGACCTCCCGCTGGTTGACCAGGCACTTCTTGCTGGAGTGAACGAACTCGATGGGATCCTCGATGGTCAGGATGTGCTCGTACCGATTGTCATTGAGGTAGTCCATCATCGCCGCCAGCGTGGTCGACTTGCCGGACCCCGTCGGCCCCGTGACCAGCACCAGACCCCGCGGGACGTTGACGATGTCCTTGAAAATCTTCGGAGCATCGAGCTCCTCCAGCGTGAGCACCTTGGAGGGAATGGTGCGAAACACCGCTGCCGCGCCCCGCTTCTGATTGAACGCGTTGACGCGGAAACGCGCGACGCCGGGAATCTCGAACGAGAAGTCGGTTTCCAGGAACTCCTCGTAGTCCTTGCGCTGCTTGTCGTTCATGATGTCGTAGACAAGCGAATGAACGGTGCGGTGTTCCAGCGCCGGAACATTGATGCGCCGCATGTCCCCGTCGACCCGTATCATCGGGGGTAGACCCGATGAGAGATGCAGGTCCGAGGCGTTGTTCTTGACGCTAAATGCAAGCAGCTCGGCAATATCCACGAAGAGTCCCATCCTCTTTGAAGCAGGCGCTATGAGCGCCGATCAGTAGAATAGCGCTAAAATCCTGCCGTTGAGCAGGTTCGAAATATGCGCCGGTGATCTCAGGTCGACTGTTTGTCCGTTTTGCGACCTAGATCACTCTCCATCCGGTGCGCCTTCTCCATTACAAGGGCCTCCAAGTCGCGCTTAAAGCGCGTCACGCGCTTGCGCACGGCGATGTCGGACGTGCCTAGGATCTGCGCTGCCAATATGCCGGCGTTCTTCGCCCCGTTGATCGCCACCGTCGCCACGGGCACACCCGCAGGCATCTGCACGATCGAGAGCAGGGAGTCCTGCCCCGACAGCGCCGAGGTCTTCACCGGCACCCCAATCACCGGCAACGCGGTCAGCGAGGCCGTCATGCCCGGCAGGTGCGCCGCGCCGCCCGCGCCAGCGATGATGACCCTCAGGCCCCGGTCGGCCGCGGTCTCCGCGTAGTCGAACAGGCGTCGAGGGGTGCGGTGGGCGGAAACGATGGTCATCTCGAATGGCACCCCGAGATCCGATAGGGCATCGGCGGCCTGTTGCATCACGGGGAGATCAGAGTCGCTGCCCATGATGATGCCGACCAAGGGTTGGGTCATGGATGGTCCTCCCCGGTGATCTCCAACAGCGCGCGCACGCGCTCCGCCTTGCGGCGGGCCTCGCCGATGTCCCGATCGAGCACCGTGACATGGCCCATTTTACGATAGGGCTTGCTTGCCGCCTTGCCGTAAATGTGCACGCATACGCCGGGAATGGCGAGCGCTGCGGCCATGCCCTTGATCAGCGGTCTGCCGCTGTGCCCGGGAGCACCGAGCAGATTGATCATGGCCGCGGGTGAAAGCAGGTCCGGGGAGCCCAGGGGCAGGCCGAGCACGGCCCGCAGGTGTTGCTCGAATTGATCGGTGGCACAGGCCTCGATGGTGTAATGACCGGAATTGTGGGTGCGGGGGGCGACCTCGTTGACCAGCAATTCACCGCTCAGGGTGAGGAACATCTCGATGCCGAAGATGCCCACGCCGCCGATGGCCTCGACGGTGCGCACCGCTAGGGAGCGCGCACGAGCGGCGGCGTCTTCCGAGATCTCGGCCGGCGCCAGCAGCAGATCGAGCACGTTCTCCCCGGGACGGAAGACCATCTCTACCGCTGGATAACAGCGGGTATCCCCGTCGGTTCCCCGCGCGACCAGCACCGCGAGCTCCTTAACCGCGGGGATGAAACGCTCCACCAGCGAGGGCACGGGCAAGTGGCGGTCGAACTCGGCGTCACTCCCCAGCACCGCCACTCCGCGCCCGTCGTAGCCGCCGCGCCTCGCCTTCTGCACCAGTGGGTAACCGAAGTCGGCGAACGCCCGGGCGTTTGGCGATGGCATCTCGATGAAATCGGCGGTGGGTATCCCCGCCTCGCGCAAGGCGCGTTTCTGGACGAGCTTGTCCTGAATGACCGCCAGCACCCGGGGTGAGGGATGGATGCGCCGGCCTTCCTGCTCCAGCTCCAGCAGGGTATCGGTGTCTATGTCCTCGATATCGAAGGTGGTGACGTCGCAGGACTCCGCCAGTTCGCGCAGCTTGGAAGGGTCGTGGTAGTCACCCACGATCTGATGGCCTGCTACCTGACCGGCCGGGGAGCCCGGCGTCGGATCGAGCACCACGCAAGTGCAACCGAGCCGCTTGGCGGCCTTCACCATCATGCGGCCGAGCTGGCCGCCGCCGATGATGCCGATGCGGGCCACGGGGTAGGGAAATGCGTCCATGGTGCGATGCGCGTCGGAAAGCCTTTGATTATATTCGCGCACGGACGCTCGCTCCAAACATGCGGTCAGCGGCCAAGGTCAATCCGCGATGCTGACGTCCTTCCCGCTTTTGAGCAGCTCAGCCGTCTTGGCGTCGATGTAGCGGAACGGGCTTTCGGGATACTGTTCGTAGTGGCGCTCGGCCACGTATTCCAGCAATCCGGTGAAATGGTATCGATAGAGCATGCTCTCGATGCGCGCGATCTCCTTGCCGCGGTCGAACAGGAGAATGCTCGGCCGATAGACGACACCAAGCTTCTCGGCCCATGCCTTGGGCGTCGTCTCGTCGCCAGCGGGATCGACGATCGGCTCCTCGGACAGGGCGTCCAGGCGCACGAATGTCATCTTCTCGAGGGCCGCGTCCACCGCCGGGTCCTTGAGATGGCCGTCGTGCAGCGCATCGCAGGCGATGCAAGCGCTGTCCTCGAACAGCACCGCGAGCGGCCTATCGGAGACGGCGCTCAGGTCGGTTAGCTCCTGTAGCCGAGGATGCTCGCGGAAGCTGTAGACCCCGGTCTTTTTCCTGGCATCCACATAGGCGGCGAGAGTCTGGTTCTCGTATGCCCGCTCCTGCACATAGTCGAGGACCAGCTTGAAGTCCTCGACGTTGCGGTAGCCGTCGACCCTGGCCACCGGCTGATTCTCTTGGTTGAGAAAGATCAGGGTCGGTGTATAGCGAACCCGGAGCACCCCCGCGATCTCCTTTTCCGTGGCGGAGTTTTCGGCGTTCAGCGCGACCTCGCGATCGCCCTTGACGTTGAGGGCGATGACCTCGAAGTGCTGTTGGATGAAGTCCTTGTAGGGGGCATGCTTGAAGTTTTCTTCGTTCATCTTGTAGCAGTAAGGGCAGCCGTTCATCTCCATGAACAGGATGACGTGCTTTCCGGCGTCGGCCGCCTCGCTCACGTCCTCCCCGATATCGAGGAAGCTCTCCCTGAACCAATCCGGATGCACGGTCATCTTGGCGCCGGTTACCTCACCGGACGCCGGATTCGTTTCCTCGGCAACCACGCACGGCTGCGCTATCTGCAGCAACACAAGAGCGAGCAGGGACCTCAGGCGCTTCATCTTGACGTATCTCCTACTAGCGACGGTCGACGGTTCTAACGGGCTTCGGGTCTTAGACGGGCCGCATTTCCTAGCAGATCCTCGGCAACTGCTCCCCCGCCAGCCAATCGACGATGCGCTGGCCGCCGAAGGCGGTCTCCATCTGCACGAAGTGGTGCGGATCCTCGACCACCTCGCCGATGACCGCCGCGGCGGCGCCTTGGGGGTGGGCGCGCATGGCGGCGAGCAGGGCCTCCGCCCGCTGGGCCGGACAGATGGCGATGAGCTTGCCCTCGTTGGCGACATACAGGGGATCGAGGCCGAGGAGCTCGCAAGCGGCGGCGACCTCGGGCCGGACGGGAATCGCGTCCTCGCGGATCCGCATGCCGACACCCGACTGGTGGGCGAGCTCATTGAGCGTCGTGGCAAGCCCGCCGCGCGTCGGGTCGCGCAGGCAGTGGATGTCCGGAACCGCCCCGATCATCGCAGCCACCAGCCCATGGAGGGCGGCGGTGTCGGACTGAATGGCGGTCTCGAACCCCAGGTTCTCGCGCTTCGACATGACGGCGACGCCATGGTCGCCCATGGTGCCGTTGACCAGGATGACATCGCCGGGCCTGGCCCGATCCCCGGAGATCTCGACGCCCTCCGGCACCACGCCCACCCCCGTGGTGGTGATGAAGACGCCGTCCGCCTTACCGCGCTCGACCACCTTGGTGTCCCCCGTCACCACCGGCACGCCGGCCTCGCTGGCAGCGTGGGCCATGCTCGCCACCAGCCGGGCGAGATCGGCCAAGGGGAAGCCTTCCTCCAGAATGAAGCCCGCCGCGAGATAGAGCGGTGTGGCCCCGCCCATGGCCACATCGTTTACCGTCCCATGGACCGCCAGACAGCCGATGTCGCCGCCTGGGAAAAACAGAGGTGAGATCACGTGCCCGTCGGTGCTCATCACCATGCGGCCCGGCGGGGAATCGAACCGGGCCTGGTCGTTGCCCTGGCGCAGCAGGTCGTTGTCCAGATGCCGCCTGAACAGCTCATCGATGAGCTGGGCCATGGCCCGGCC
The DNA here is from genome assembly GCA_964395315.1 of uncultured Chromatiaceae bacterium. Taxonomy (GTDB): domain Bacteria; phylum Pseudomonadota; class Gammaproteobacteria; order Chromatiales; family Chromatiaceae; genus CAVORB01. Next base: position 29,501 of record CAYNBI010000019.1, read on the forward strand.
CCCGCTGCCGTGGGTCATGTCCACGGTCCCGTGCTCGAGGTCCAGGCGAAGCGGGAAGCGCCGATCCGCGCCCATGCTCAGGCGGCCCGTCCGGGTGTGGTGGCCGCCGAGTCGCGGAAACGCCCGTAGCTCCAATAGGCGGCGCAGGCACCCTCGGAGGAAACCATGCAGGAGCCCATGGGGTTCTCCGGGGTGCAGACGGTGCCAAAGAGCTTGCAGTCGGTGGGGGACTTGACGCCTCGCAGGATGGCCGGGCACTCGCAGCCCTTGACCTCCTTGCTCTCGCCCTGCTCGACCGGGAAACGCAGCTCCGCGTCCAGTTCCGCGTACTCCTCGGCGACGCGCAACGCGCTGTTAGGGAGATGGCCCAAACCGCGCCACTCGAAGGTGTCGCGCAGGGCGAAGGCCTCGGCCATCAGCGACTGGGCCTTGCGGTTGCCTTCCGGGGTGACGGCACGTGTGTACTGGTTGCCGACCTCCGCTCGCCCGTCGTTGATCTGGCGGATCAGCATCAGGGCCGACTGCATCACGTCCAGGGGCTCGAAACCGGCGATCACGACCGGCTTGGCGTACTCCAACGGCACGAACTCGTATGGCCGGCTACCGATGACGGTGCTCACGTGCGACGGACCCAGGATGCCGTCGATGGAGACGGCATCCGGCTCGGCGCTGGCGAGGATGGTGCGCAGCGCGGGCGGGGTGAGCACGTGATTGCAGAAGACCGAGAAGTTGGCAAGACCCTCCGCTCGTGCCTGCTTCATGGCCACCGCGGTGGGCGGGGTGGTGGTCTCGAAGCCGATGGCGAAAAAGACCACCTGCCGATCGGGCTCAGCGCGGGCGATGGCGAGCGCGTCCTGTGTCGAGTAGAGCATGCGGATGTCGGCGCCCGCGGCCTTCGCTTTCAGCAGGCTGCGGCGGTCACCGCCGGGGACGCGCATGAGATCGGCATAGGTGCAGAGGGTAGCGCCGTGGCGCTCGGCGAGGGCAATGGCCTGATCTATCCTCGCGGTGGGAAGAACGCAGACCGGGCAGCCGGGGCCGTGGACGAAACCGACGTTGGCTGGCATCAGGTCCTGCACGCCGTAGCGGAAGATGGCGTGGGTGTGCCCGCCGCAGAACTCCATGAGCCGGTACCGCCGACCGGGATCTGCCTCGGCGGCGATGGCGCCCGCGAGGCGCCGGGCAAGGCCCTGGTCGCGAAACTCGTCGATCCACTTCACGCGGCGCCCTCCCTCTTGAGCTCATCCTGCACCGCCGCCTCACCGATGAGTCGCAGAGTGTGCTCCGCCTCCTGCGGGCTGAGCTTGTTCAGCGCGTAGCCGACGTGCACCAGCACGAAGTCGCCGACGCCCACACCTTCCACCAACGCCAGGGATATCTGCTTGCGCACCGCCCCGAGGGCCACGGTGGCGGTATCTGCCGCCTCGTCGACGGCGGTAACCTGAGCGGGAATCGCAAGACACATCGCGCTAGCCTCGTTTCGCCTCCCGGCGGGTGAATCAGAGAATGGTCACATCATAATCGACACAGGGGTCTACCGCAGTCACCAGCAGGCCGACCTGACGAGCAAGGGTCGCGTCATCGGCAGGCTCAAGCGCTGCCAGGCCCCGCGCCAAGACCCCTTGGGGATGGAAGTTCCACTCGGTGGGAGCGAGGATGCGGTAGTCGCGGACCCGCTCTCCGTCGGCCTCTATGCGGTGAATCAACAGACCTCGGGCAGCCTGGACCTGGGCGATGCCGACCCCAGGGCCGGTGGACGCAGCGGGGAACGGCGCCACACTCTCTGCCGAGTCGAGGGCGGCTCGGAGCCGTTGCTGCAGGGCGGCGGCTTCAACCAGCTGCGCCGCGTAGCGGGGCAACAGGCCGTTGCCGAACCTTGCCGACAGGCCGGTGATGGCCGCATCTCCCGAGTTTCGGGAGTAGGGGGATGTCTCCGCGGGGGCTTCCTCCCAAACAGGCCGGGCCACGAGGTCATCGGCGACATCGCCGCCGAGAAGGGCTTCGAGACCGGCAAACGGGATCGCCGACAGGGACCGGATGCGGTTGCGGCCGAGCGCGGACCAACCCCTTGCCATGAGCTCCCGCAGCAGACGAGCCGCGGAGGTATCGGCGCTGCGCGCCCAGGCGATCAGGTCCTCCGCGGTTTCGTTTTGCGCCAGCCAGTCGCCGGGCTTGGCTCCCAGGATTGCCTGAGCGGTGACCTCAGCCAGCTCGTCGAGTCCCTCGCGGGCGGCGGCCAGGTCCGGCTCGACACCGGCGACACCGGGGCGAAAGAGGCCCGCGTTCTGCCCAAGCGCCCCGCGCAGACGGCTGAAGGCGGTCATCGCCCGCGCCATCGCCGGCGCGCCCACGGGCTCACCGATGAACCGCGGCCAGTCCAGGAGCATGCGCCAGAGGTGCTCCCTCACGGTCTCGGCGTCGACGAGGGACGAGCGCAGACACGCTATCAAGGGTCGCTCGGGAACGCCCATCGCCGCCTCACTAGCCGTGCTGCAGGCGCAGGCCTGGGCGATGGCGCAAACGGTAAAGAGTGTCGGCAGGCCATCCGCGGTCTCCGCCAACGACTTACCCACGAACACCCTGCTTGCGGAAACCGGACGGGAGGAGGTCACGCGCACATCGAGCCCGGCGCCAGCGCGCGTCAACTCTATCTTGAGCTTTCCTGCGAGATCCGCCATGCTCTCCGTCCGTTCACAACGCTGCGTAAATTGGCCCGCCCCGGCAAGCCCAGCCCACAGGCGGTCGTCCGGGTAGAAGCTTAGCCCAAAGCGGCGAGGAACAACCCCTCGCCTGACGCGTCATCTGGGTCACCGATGCTTCTCTGTATCGCTGGCGCGTTCGAGGTTCATGATCGATGCTGACCCGACAACAACTCGACCAGCTGCGCCAGGACATCGTCTTCACCGCGGAGCTGCGCGGCCACACCTTCCACTTCCACAGCACCTGGGGGCTTTTCTCGCCCCGGGAGATCGACGAGGGCACGCGGCTGTTGCTCCAGCTCGTCGCCGTGGGACCCGCTGACGACTGCCTGGACCTGGGCTGCGGCTACGGCCCCATCGGTCTGACTCTCGCCGCCTTGGCGCCCAAAGGCCGAACTCTGATGGTGGACAAGGACTTCGTGGCCGTGGAGTTCAGCCGGCAAAATGCACGGGGCAACGGGATCACGAACGCCACGGCACTGCTCAGCAACGGCTTCGACCAAATCGATCCCGCCCAGCGCTTCGATCTCATCGCAAGCAACATCCCGGCCAAAGTGGGCAAGGAAATGCTTTCGCTCTATCTCCACGACGCCTACGCCCGCCTGCGCCCGGGCGGACGCCTCTACGTCGTCACCATCAACGGGCTGCGGCAATTCATGAAGCGCAATCTGGTGGAGGTCTTCGGCAACTACGACAAGCTAAAGCAGGGGGCTCATTACACCGTCGCCTTGGCCGAACGCGGAAGCCAGTAGCTCGTCGCGGTGACTCGCGTGCTCGAGGCGAACTGATCGATCCAACGCCTCCCGCGGCGCCAGCATGTGATGTGCTTATCTGCGCAGGATGGCCAAGAGACGGCTTCTACTCAGCGACCCGCCTTAGTCTCCCTCCAACAACCCCAGCAACCGCGTTGCTTCTTGCCCGACGCCGTTGTCCGGACCGAGCGAACGAGCCTTCTCGAGGGCCGGCCTCGCACCAGTCGCGTCCCCCGAGTTCGCGTACACGTATCCCAGGGTCAGCCAGATGCGTTGGAACTCCGGCCCTTTCTCCGCGCCCGCTTTCAAGATCTCCAGCGCCCGCGGTGACTGACCCGTGTAGTGCAACGCCAAGCCGAGATCGTTGTGGGCGTCGAGGTCGCCGGGGTCAAGCTCCAATACCCTCTCATAGAACGGAATCGCATCCGCGTAACGCTTCTGGGCGAAGAGCTGGTCCCCTTGCTGATTTATCTGCACCGCGTTGTCCCCGGTCGGCACGATCGGGGCCGCATCAACGCCGGCCTGCATCTGGCGCTGGATCCACGTCGGCGTCTGCGGCGTGTCGCGGGGCGCCTGCGCGGGCGCTGCGGCGACAGCGGCGCGCGGCGGGTTCCTAATGTAGTAGTCGCGCGTGAGGGCGAACACGGCGAAGCCGTAGAAGGCAAAGAAAACACACAGGATGACCCAGTGAAGGGAGGAAAGCTTCGGCATAGGTTCTGGCTCGCTTTCGAATGGGGAATAATCAGTCGCAACGCGGCTGGCCCGGATGCTAGAAGCGAAGGGAGGGCTTGTCAAAAAGGCCGCGGAAGCGCATTCGGGCTGGATTGGCAGCGGACGACCCCCCGCCTCCCTTGACCCGCGAAAATCGCACACCATTTAAAGGTCGGCGGCCCGATCACGCCGAACGGGAAGAATGTTACGTTCAAAACGAGAAGACTATCCAAACCACCAGTTCAAAGGAGATCCATTCATGACCACCGCAGTGAAAGACCTGAAAGGGGCCACTGAGGCCATCGCGGCGAGTTTGAAGGAGAAGGGCATCACGGACAACGAGAAACTGCTCGCCGCCGGCGGCTCCCCAGCTCAGCGCAAGGAGCTGGCCGCTCACTGCGGCTGCGAGGCCAGAGCGGTGCTCGAACTCTGCAACCGCGCGGATCTCGCCCGGGTGAAAGGGGTCTCCGGCGTGTACTCCGATCTGCTCGAAAAGGCCGGAGTGGACACCGTCAAGGAGCTGGCTACCCGCCGCGCCGACAATCTGCATGCGAAGATCTTGGAAACCAACGAAAAGGAGAAGCTCACCGAGCGGCCACCCACCGCCGCGGCGGTTGAGGACTGGGTGCGACAGGCAAAGGAGCTACCGAAAGTACTGACCTACTGATCGGGAGGCGGAGCGGGCGCAAGGGTCACGACTACGCAAGATCCCCAGATCCCAGCGCCACCTTCAATGCAGGGTACAGACGCCGCGCGGCTGATCTTCATCCGGGCGGGACTATTCCCGCCGGTTTTTTAGGAAAGGCCGTACAGCGACTTAGCGCGCACCAGCAGTCTCCGGCGGTCATCTAGACCATTGGTTCCGCCGTTGATGCGCTTCGTGACCGCAATCAGGTCGTCCCGGTCCGCAAGCGCATTGATCTTGCGTGTCTCCCAGTACCAACCCGCCACGTCCACACAAAGGCCGGGGTCGGTGGCGATGATCTCGGGGTTCTGGAGGATCTCCTGCTCGCGGTCTATGCCTCTGGCGTAATCGGTGTAGTTGGCGCGCCCGGTGAGCTGAATAAGCCCGCGCCCCTTGAATCGCGTGCCGTCTCCCCGTCGCGTATTGCCGAGGTCGCGCCGTCCCTCGTAAGCAGTCCCGCTGGCGATTTCTTCCCGAAATCGCAGCTCACCGCTCTCGTGGCCGATCTGGGCAATGAAGTGAACCTGGCGCAAAGGGGTATCGATGGCGCGTTTGGCCATGGTCTCGCGGATACCCGGTGCGAGATCCGCGATGGCCTGATCCGCTGCCCGCAGATAAATCAGGGAGAGGAGCTTGGCATCGCAGCGTTCGGGAAGTGGTGCGCACAAGTTGCGCAACGTGATGCTCCTGGGGCCGATCTCCCCGTCCGGTTCGTTCTGGTTCAGGACCTGGCTCTGAAAGGCCAGTATCGCGTTGGCCGTTTTGGTGCCATAGATGCCGTCCGGCTTCAGAGGTGCCTCGAGCTTGACCCAGCCCTGCTCGGCGTTGAAGTTCAGAAATCGCTGGATGGTCTCCGTATCGTCCCGGCGGTTGATGCACTTGGGACCGACCGCTGCGGCGATGGCGCCGATGCCGCGGCCGCCGGGAATTGGGGCGGCCGTCGTTGCGGCCGGGACCGCGGAGGAACTGGTCTCGACGGACGCGGGCGCCGTCGCCGGGGCGGCCGTAGCATCGAGTCTCTCGAAGTGCGGGATATCCTTGAAGCTCCCCCAGTTACCCCCCCAGCGGTTGGCGCTGTCCAGGCTCTCCCAGAACTCGCCCAGCGGCCGCAGGGCATCGGCGCTGTAGACCAGGTCGAGGGAGCCGTCGGGCTGCTCGCGGTAGAAATTCAGATCGATGGCCATGCGCTTGAGGTGCTGGCTTTTCATGGTGCGGCTGCGCCCGGCGAGCACGTACAGGGCCTGCTGTCCCGTGGTCCTGTACAATTCGCCGCCGGTGACCAGAAACCCCAGCTCGCCCGCCTTCTTCAGCAGCTCGCCCAGGTAGACGAGGAACGCGGCTTACCTGCGCTCTAGACTCATGGCCGCTCCTCCCTCCGCGCGCGCTGGCCCGTTGAAAGAGCGACAACGTCGTCCGTCAAGGTGCGGATGTAGTCGTTCTTGGACGCGCTGCCCTGGCTCGAGCCGAAGAAGAACTGGATGATGGCCGACAAAGAGACGCCGAGCAGAAAGCCGAGCACCGTATCGATGATTCGCATCGATTCCACGCTGGTCGTGTAGTCATGGATGACGGCAGCGTAGAATATGAAGATGAAGGCGAGGACCGTTATGACTAGGGCTTATACGTGAATGAAGCGCCGGACGAACTTGTCCTCGCTGCGGATCGCTTCTCTCTGCATTTGCCGCGCGTTCGCTCGGTCCTGGTGGCGCATGCGCTCCCGCTCCAACTCCTTGGCGTCGGCTGCCTGCCGGTAGGCGAGGATATGGTCCTGATGCTTCAGCTCGAACTCCTTAAGGCGCACCCATTGGTCGTCCGTGAGCTTGTCCTCGGCGACATCATTGATATCGATGCCGGTCTATTCCTCGATGAGATTCGCGATCTCCTGTGTGCCCTTGTCAACAGTGCCGCGAAAGACACCGCTCAACATGTCCATGCCGTGCTTGGCCAGGATCGGCCCGATGGCGGAAACGGCAGCGGCAATCATTGGAATCGGCATGCTTTGTCCCTCTGTTTTGGTCGGATATGGGCAGAGTATGGACGAGCGCCGACAGCTGTCTGGAAGGAAGTCCCGCAAACAGACGTGCGTGCCGGCCGGGCGCTTTCAGCGACCGACCGACCGGATCGGTCGCAGGGCCGTCGTCCCTATTCCACCGTCACTGACTTGGCCAGGTTCCGTGGCTGATCGACATCGGTGCCCTTCAGCACCGCTACATGGTAGGCGAGCAACTGGAGTGGGACGGTAAACACCAGGGGCGAGATGATGCCATCGACTTGGGGGACCTTGATGACGGTCACGCCGGGTTCCTGGCCCATGGAGATGCGGTCGTCGGCAAACACGAACAGCTCCCCGCCACGGGCGCGCACCTCCTGCAGGTTGGACTTGAGCTTTTCCAGCAGGCTGTTGTTGGGGGCGACGGCCACCACCGGCATGTCCTCGTCGATGAGGGCGAGCGGTCCGTGCTTGAGCTCCCCGGCCGGATAGGCCTCGGCATGGATGTAAGAGATCTCCTTGAGCTTGAGCGCTCCCTCCATGGCGATGGGATAATGCTCGCCGCGCCCGAGAAACAGCGTGTGGTGCTTCTCCACGAAGCGCTCGGCGAGGACCTGGATGATTTCGTCCAGGGCGAGAACCTCCTCGATCTTTCCCGGCAGGGAGCGCATCAGCGCGACGAACTGATCCTCTGTTTCCCGGGCGAACCCCTTGTCGCGGCCGATGACACTGGTTAAGAGCAGCAGGGACACGAGCTGGGTAGTGAAGGCCTTGGTCGAGGCAACCCCGATTTCCGGGCCGGCGCGGGTCAGGAGAACCAGGTCCGATTCCCGCACTAGCGAGCTTTCGGGCACGTTGCAGATGGCGAGAGAACCGGTATAGCCAAGCTCCTTGGCCATGCGCAGCGCTGCCAGCGTATCCGCGGTCTCCCCAGACTGCGAGATGGTGACGAACAGGGATCCATCCGGTACCACATGCCTGCGGTAGCGGTACTCGCTGGCAACCTCCACGTTGCAGGGAATTCCGGTCAGGGATTCGATCCAGTACCGGGCGACGAGGCCGGCATGGTAGCTGGTGCCGCAGGCGACGATCTGGACCGCGCGGACTCGCGTTAGGGCGTCGCTGGCTTCGTTGCCGAAGGCCTCTGTCAGGACTCGCGCTCCGGACAAACGTCCTTCCAGGGTGTCGGCAATGGCCCGCGGCTGCTCGAAGATCTCCTTGAGCATGTAGTGGCGGTATTCCCCGCGCTCGACCGCATCCGCGCTCAGGCCGGACTCCTTGAACGGGCGATCGACCGGGTTGCCGCTTCGGTCCCAGATGAGAACGCTGTCACGCGTGATCTCGGCGATGTCCCCGTCTTCGAGAAAGATGAAACGCTGGGTGACCGGTAGCAGGGCGAATACATCCGAGGCAATGAAGTTCTCGCCGAAGCCCAGTCCGATCACCAAGGGACTGCCGTGCCGGGTGGCCACCAGCCGCTCCGGATCGAGGGTGTCGATCACCCCCAGGGCGTAGGCCCCCTCTAGGCGGCTGACGGTGCCTCGCACCGCTTCCAGCAAGTCCTTTCCGTCCTCGAGCTCGTCATAAATGGCGTGGACGATCACCTCAGTGTCCGTGGCGGAGGTGAAACGGTGACCCCCTGCGGTCTGGGCGGCGCGCAACGACTCGTGATTCTCGATGATGCCGTTGTGGACCACGGCGCAGCGGTCGCGGCAGATGTGGGGGTGGGCGTTTTGTTCCGAGGGCTCGCCGTGGGTCGCCCAGCGCGTATGCGCGATGCCGAGGGTGCCCGCGAGGTGATCCTTCTCGATCTCCTCGGCTAGACGCGCGACCTTGCCAAGGGCACGCATCCGCCGCAGCCGCTGCGGGCCCTCGAGGACCGCCATGCCCGCGGAGTCATAGCCCCGGTACTCGAGCCGGCGCAGGCCCTCCAGCAGGATGGCGGCAACATCTCGCTGCGAGATTCCACCGACGATGCCGCACATGACTCGACCTCGATGCAGACGCGAACGGAATGAAGCGTTAGTCCGGTTTCTTTTTCGGACGCCGCCAGTTCTCTACCGTGATCTGACGCCCGCGGGCGACGGTCAGTTTGTCTGCCGGGGCGTTGCGAGTAATGACCGAGCCGGCGCCAACCGTGGCTCCCTGACCGACGTCCACCGGAGCGACCAGGGCCGTGTTGGAGCCGATGAACGCGCGGTCGCCGATCACGGTAACGTGCTTGTTGGCGCCATCATAGTTGCAGGTAATGGTGCCGGCACCCACGTTGACGCCCCCGCCGATGCGGGCATCGCCGATGTAGCTGAGATGATTCACCTTGCTGCCCTCACCGACCGCGGATTTCTTGATCTCCACGAAGTTGCCGACGTGGACCGCGTCGGCGAGCATGGCCTCCGGGCGGAGCCGGGCGAAGGGTCCGATGCGGGCCTCGCTACCCACACTCGCCCCTTCGATGACGCAGTTGGAGAAGACCTGGGTTCCCGCACCGATTGCGCAATCCTTTAGCAGGCAATTCGGACCGATGGACACCCCCGTCGCGAGACGAACCTCGCCCTCGATGACCACGTTCACGTCGATGCTCACGTCCGGCTCCGCGGCGAGGTAGCCGCGGATGTCGAGGCGGGCGGGATCCGCGAGGGTAATGCCCCCGCGCATCAGTTCCTCGGCCAGCGTCCTTTGGAAGTGGCGTTCCAGGGCCGCAAGTTGCACGCGGTCATTGACTCCCGCGACCTCCTCGACCGACGTTGGCTGGGTCGTCGCAACATCGACACCGTCGTCGGCGGCAAAGCGGACGATATCGGTCAGGTAGTACTCTCGCTGGGCGTTGTCGTTGCGGATGCGCCCAAGCCAATTCTCCAGCCTCGCCCGGTCCGCGACCAGGAACCCGGTATTGACCTCGTGGATATCGAGCTCGACCTGAGTGGCGTCTCTTTGCTCGACGATCCGCACGACACGACCCGCGTCGTCGCGAACGATGCGACCGTAACCGCTCGGATCCGGGAGCATGGTCGTCAACAGCCCGAGGTCGGTGCTCCCCGCCGCTTCGACCATTCCCCGCAAGGTGCTGGCAGCGATCAAGGGGACATCGCCATACAGAACCAGCACCCGATCCATGTCCGTCATCTGCGGCATCGCTTGCATCATGGCATGACCAGTACCGCGCTGGTCGGCCTGCTCAACCCACACGCAGTCGTAGCCTGTCATGGCCGTCTGGACCAATTCGCCGCCGTGACCGTAGACGACACAGGTCCGATCGGCGCCGATTGCCCGCGACCGGTCCAACACGTGCGCCAACAGCGGGCGCCCGGCCAAAGGGTGAAGGACCTTGGGCAGACGCGAACGCATCCGGGTGCCCTGACCCGCGGCGAGAACCACAACACCGAGTTTCATGGAAGGATCCTATCGGGAAACGGAGTTGCCGGATTCGCCGTGCCATCGCGCGGGGTTGCGCGTCTCAATGCACGACGTGGGGGGCGGCAGGCGATTGGGCGTCCTCGCGCAGCTCCCGTAAGGTCGGTTCTCGCACATCCTTGATTCTGACCTGCACCTTCAGGGTCTTGCCCGCCAGCGGATGGTTGCCGTCGACCGTGAGGCGGCCGTTCGCGATGCGGGTAACGTAGAAGGTCTTGACTTCCCCCGACTCGCTCCGCATGGGGACCTCTGCACCCAGCACGCGGAACTCCGGCGGGACATTCTCGATGTCGTCGGTGTAGGTGAGGCTCGGATCGTGGCGACCGAACCCCGACTCCGGGGTCAGCATCATCTCGACCTTGTCGCCCGCCCGTTTGCCGGCCACTGCCTCGTCCATGCCGCCGATGAGCTCGGTCTGGCCGCCGTGCACATAACTCACGGGCAGGTCGTTCTGCTCCAAGACGTTGCCCTGCTCGTCCAGGATGCTATAGGTGAGGGACACCAGCTTGCCGTTGGTGATGACTTGATCAGACATGCTTTCCGCGAGGTGGGACAGGATTCGACGCCTGAATTAACGCAGATGCCGCGAGGCAATGCAAATTCGGGCGGAAACAGGCAGGGCCCCGATCGCGGGGGCGGCCCCAGGTTGCGGACCGGGTGCCCGGGGCGTCACCCGCGCTTCATTTTGCGCAGCTTTTCGATGGCGCGCAGCTGGGCGACGGCCTCGGCGAGCTCCGCCTGCGCCTTGGCGTACTCAAACTCCGCTGTCTTGCCCGCGAGCGCGTCCTCGGCACGCCGCTTGGCCTCCACGGCGGCCGCCTCGTCCAGATCGTGGGCACGGATGGCGGTATCGGCGAGGACGGTCACCAGGTGGGGCTGTACCTCCAGCATGCCGCCGGAGACGTAGAAGTGCTCGATCTCGCCGCCCTCGGATTGCACCCGCACGTCGCCGGGCTTGAGCCGTGTAATGAGTGCGGTATGGCGAGGTGCGATACCGACCTCGCCCATTTCCGCAGGGGCGTAAACCATGGTCGCCAGGCCGGAATGGATGGCCCCCTCGGCGCTCACGATGTCGACATGGATGGTCATTGCCATGGTCTTGACCCCTCAGGTCACATGCTCTCGCCTTTCGCGGCGGCCTCGTCGATGCCGCCGACCATATAGAAGGCCTGCTCGGGCAGGTGGTCGTACTCACCCGCGACAATGGCCTTGAAGCCGGCGATCGTGTCCTTCAGGGACACGTACTTACCCGGCGAACCGGTGAAGACCTCGGCCACGAAGAAGGGCTGGGACAGGAACCGCTGGATCTTGCGCGCCCTGGCGACGGTCAATTTGTCCTCTTCGGACAATTCGTCCATACCCAGGATGGCAATGATGTCCTTCAGCTCCTTGTAGCGCTGCAATGTACCCTGGACCGTTCGGGCCGTCTCGTAATGCTCCTGCCCGACCACGTTGGGGTCGAGAATGCGGCTGGTCGAGTCGAGCGGGTCCACGGCCGGGTAGATGCCGAGCTCCGCAATCTGACGCGAGAGCACGAGGGTGGCATCCAGGTGCGCGAAGGTGGTGGCGGGCGATGGGTCGGTGAGGTCGTCCGCCGGAACGTAGACGGCCTGGAAGGAGGTAATGGAGCCGGTCCGGGTAGAGGTGATGCGCTCTTGCAGGGCGCCCATCTCGGAAGCCAGGGTCGGCTGATAACCCACGGCGGAGGGCATGCGTCCAAGCAGCGCCGAGACCTCGGTACCGGCGAGGGTGTACCGGTAGATGTTGTCGATGAACATCAGCACGTCGCGGCCTTCCTCGCGGAAGAATTCGGCCATGGTCAATCCGGTGAGCGCTACGCGCAGCCGGTTGCCCGGCGGCTCGTTCATCTGGCCGTAGACCAGGGCGACCTTGTCGAGCACGCCGCCGTCGGTCATCTCATGGTAGAAGTCGTTGCCTTCGCGCGTGCGCTCGCCGACACCGGCGAACACCGAATACCCGGAGTGTTCCACGGCGATGTTGCGAATGAGCTCCATGAGCGTCACCGTCTTGCCCACGCCCGCGCCGCCGAACAGGCCGATCTTGCCGCCCTTCGCGATCGGCATGATGAGATCGATGACCTTGATGCCGGTCTCCAGAATCTCGGTCGCGGTGGCCTGATCCTCGAAGGCGGGCGCGCTGCGGTGGATAGCCCAGCGATCCTCCGATTCCACCGGTCCCTTCTCGTCCACGGGTTCACCAAGGACGTCCATGATCCGCCCGAGGGTCGCCTTGCCGACGGGAACGCTGATGGGGGCGCCCGTGCTGTCCACGGGTAAGCCGCGCTGAAGCCCATCGGTGGAACCCATGGCAATCGCGCGCACGATACCGTCGCCGAGCTGTTGCTGGACCTCCAGCGTCAGGCCGACGGACTCAATCTTCAGCGCGTCGTAGACCTTCGGCATCTCGCCGCGCGGAAACTGAACGTCGACCACGGCACCGATGATTTCCACCACGTTACCGGAACTCATATCGCTTTCCTCTATCTCGCCTCTCGGCGCTTGGATGCAAGTCGAAATTTGCCTGGCACCGGAGCCGTACCGGCGCTGCGCCGTGCCCCCGCGGGGCGCGGAGTCGCGGGCAATGTCCTAGGCACCGGCGGTTTCCCGCCCTATACCGCCGCCGCGCCGCTGACGATCTCGGAGATCTCTTGCGTGATCGCCGCCTGGCGGGCCTTGTTGTACACCAACTGGAGCTCGTCGATGAGGTTGCCAGCATTGTCCGAGGCGGATTTCATGGCGACCATGCGCGCCGCCTGCTCGCACGCCCCATTCTCGACCACCGCCTGGTAGACGAGGGATTCGATGTATCGGCTTAGCAGGGCATCGAGAACCGACTTGGCGTCGGGCTCGTAAATGTAATCCCAACGATGCTTGATGGAGGCGATGTCCTCCGCCTGGATCGGCACCAACTGGCGAATCGACGGACGCTGGGTCATGGTGTTGACGAACCCGTTGAATGCCACGTAGATCGCATCGATCTTGCCGGCCTCGTACGCATCAAGCATCACCTTGACCGTACCGATCAGATCCTCGATATGGGGCTTGTCGCCCATCTGGGTGACCTGTGCCATCACCTCGCCACCGAAGCGCTTGAAGAAGCCGAGCGCCTTGCCACCGATGGTACAGAAGACCGGGTCGATGCCCGCCTTGCGCTGCTCCTTGATTTCGCCGATCAGCTTGCGGAACAGGTTGTTGTTGAGCCCGCCGCACAGACCGCGGTCCGAGGAAACCACGATGTATCCGACGCGCTTGCGCTCCCGTTCCATCGTCATGAAGGTATGACGGTACTCGGGAGAAGCGTGATGCAGGTGGGAGATGACCTGAATCATCTTCTCGGCGTAGGGACGGGAGGCGGCCATCCGGTCCTGAGCCCGACGCATTTTGGACGCGGCGACCATTTGCATCGCGCCTGTGATCTTCTGCGTGCTCTTGATGCTCGCGATCTTGGTGCGTATCTCTTTCGCGCCTGCCATATCTCACTCCTAACGCCCAGTCGTCAGCTCGATGCCCAATCCGCGAATCGGATTGGGCGATGCTTCGAGTCCTTGGTACCTGCGGCCCGGAACCCGGACTTCCTGGGCGTGGTGCCAATTACTACTTACCGACGACCCGTCTAATAGGTGTTGTTCGCCTTGAAGTCCTTGACGGCGGCATGCAGTGCCTGCTCGATCTCCTCATTGTAATCGCCCGTGGAGTCGATCTTCTGCACCAGCTCGGCCTGCACCGACTTCATATAGGACTGCAGCGCACGCTCGAAATCGACCACCTTGGCGACGTCGACATCATCGAGGTAGCCCTGGTTGACGGCGAACAGGGAAACCGCCATCTGACCCACGCTCATGGGCGAATACTGGGTCTGTTTCATGAGCTCCGTGACCCGCTCGCCGCGCTGTAGCTGCTTGCGGGTCGCCTCATCCAGATCCGACGCGAACTGCGAGAAGGCCGCCAGCTCGCGGTACTGGGCGAGCGCGAGGCGCACGCCGCCGCCGAGCTTCTTGATCACCTTGGTCTGGGCCGCGCCGCCGACGCGCGACACCGAGACGCCGGCGTTGATGGCCGGGCGGATGCCGGCGTTGAACAGGT